>JAZQAV010000001.1:0-38791 GCA_045545435.1 Eggerthellaceae bacterium
CGCTCGCGTTCTTGATCATTGGAGTCAAGCACGCGCTCTTGCACCTCTTGGTTTTCACGGAAGACGCCAGCGGTATAAAGAAGGCGATCTACTAGCGTGGTTTTGCCGTGGTCAACGTGGGCAATAATTGCGACGTTGCGAATGTTTTCCTGCTTCACTTTGGTGTTCCTTTTTCGTGATGGTTTGCGCGAATTGAGATATTAGCCGTTGTTTATGGCGTTTTTCTCGCGTTCCAGATTTTCCAAATGTTCGTCAATAGTTGTTATAGTTTTTTGGGAAGAAACAACCTCAACGATTCCCCATATCACACTCGCAGAGCCAAGTCCTATAACAAGGGGATACCGGCGCATAAGCACGATCGAAATAATTCCAACTATGAGCATGACCAATGCGTTTTTTCGCTGATCAAGCGCATAATCCTTTTGCGCAACAAGCTGAACGCGCGCGGCCGCTATTCCAGCGAGACGAGCTTCTTTATCCGAATAGGCTGATGCGTTTGAATGGGTTGCGGAAGAGGTTGCCCCGTTTTCAGAGCTTTCATTTGCGCCGCCGCCCTTCGTTAAGTACTCATACGCCTCTTGCAGGTATTTGAACTGCTCGGTTGCGCGCTTCTGGAGCTTTTTATTGGAAGCGAATTTATCGGGATGCAGGATTTGCGCCATCTCGCGATAGGCCGTTTTAATATCGTCGTGGGTCGCGTCTTCGGAAAGGCCCAAAATGCGTAAAGCTTCGTCTCGATTCATAATTCTCCAGTTAGTTGTAGTGCCGTTAGCTGTTTCGTTGAAATTGTACCTAATAACAAAAAAAGCGCCCGAAGGCGACGCAAAGTGCGCTTGATAAATACATGGTGGCGCTGCAAAAAGCTTGTCAAACGCGCCGTGAAGAAGACCGGTAGCCCGTCGAATCTAAAAATATGTTTGTTTGCATGCAAAGCGATGAATCGTCCTGTGAACAGGGAATTTAAAACTGGTCAATAGCCATAAACGTCAGGATTAATGCCGTGGGCGACCATAATAACGTTTTAGTTGCAGGAGGCTATGAGGGCGACATTACATGTACGATCACTAAAAAGTATCCGAACTGGAAAGGACCAACGATGGAATTCGAAGATCTGACGCCTGAACAACAAGCCAGCTTCAAGACCTGCAGCACGCCCGAGGAAATCCTTGAACTGGCTAAGAAGGAAGGTTTGGAATTGAGCGAAGACCAACTTGACCAGATTTCGGCAGGTGGGATGTGGGATAGCTCATTGAAATGCCCACAATGCGGAAGTACCGAATTCGGCTTGGATCACACGGGTACCGTGAACATGGTGTACGTCTGCAAGAAGTGCGGATGTAGGTGGTAAAAGAGAGCGCTTCAAACCTTGTTTAGTAGTCATTGAGGCGGCATTAGCGCTTCGTCACTTGCGCTCTCATCCGTACACGCTGCTTCTATGTCCAATCGAGAAAACCTCTACGAGCAAAACGTCGTCTTCGATGATGCAGAGAATGCGGTAATCACCAACCCGATAGCGCCACTCGCCTGAGCGATTCGCGACAAGCCCCTTGCCGTGCACTCGTGGATCATCGCATCCCTCGAGATTTTTGCCGATCCACGATGTTATGAGCCGCGCGTCGAAACGGTCCATTTTCTTAAGCTGCTTGAGGGCCGTCTTGGTGTACTGAACGCGATAAGCCATCTAGAACCCCAGTTCGGCAAGAACTTGCTCGTGGCTGTAACGCATGCCGTCGTCTTCGGCGATTGCGGCGCGCAAGGTCTCGAGATCTTCCTGGACCTCGATCTTCTCGAAGACGGCATCGCGGATGAAGTCGGAAATCGTCTTGCCCTCGAACTTTGCGTACTTACGAACGATGGCCGCGTCGGCGTCGTCGATACGCATGGTCATGGTGGACATACCGCCTCCTCTCGTACTGGATGAATACATTGTATTCTATCACCGTGCAACAGATTCTTCAACTTGGGCTTATGGGTAAAAGAAAAGGCCAACCATTTACGGTTGACCTGCAATTTCATGGTGGAGCTTAGGGGGATCGAACCCCTGACCTCAGGCTTGCAAAGCCCGCGCTCTCCCAGCTGAGCTAAAGCCCCACGTTAATAAACGCTCCACCGGCAAACTCGGCTCACGGTGGAGCGTTTATCGCAAAAAATGGTGGGCCCGAATGGATTTGAACCAGCGACCTCACGCTTATCAGGCGTGCGCTCTAACCAACTGAGCTACGGGCCCTTAAAAAAAGTGCTTAGCTAATATAACGCATCTCGTTTCTACTAACAAGGGGGAAGTTTTAAGAAATTCGCAATTACTACTCATTAGCCACTAGTAAAGAGAAATATGCAGATAAAGGCGCCTTATGTGGTACGTATTGGTTTCCCCTCTCTACGTGGCCTTAACAATTCTTACACAGACCGTATGCACCAAAGTGAACTTCTTGGCCTTATGAACAGTAATTGACGTGCGCTTTCGTTGGCTATTCGCTACAATCGATTTAAGGAAGTGTACCAAGGAGACAGTATGGTTAGGGTAGATGTTCTCACTCTTATAGCAACTCCCATACCACAGCCATCAATCCTAGTTCTTCAGCCAGTGGATGAAGAGCCTATTGATGGGGTGTCGCGCGTTGTGCCTATTTTCGTTGGATCAGCTGAAGCCATGGCACTCGGTTCCGCGCTTGAAAGCATTCGTTTTGAGCGCCCGATGACACATGACTTGTTTTTGGACACCATAACCAACCTTGACGCTACCATTGACCACGTTTTCATCAACAGGATAAAGGGTCGTACGTTCTACTCTAAGCTGGTTCTTTCTCACCATGGCCGGTTGATTGAAATAGACGCGCGACCAAGTGATTCCATCTCTTTGGCAATCAGGCAGCAAGCACCCGTATACATTGACGACGACGTCTTAGAGCGCGCCAGTTTCCCGTATATCCAACGAAACCAAAATGACGATTCGTTTGACGAAGAGCAGGTCATTGAGCAGTTCAAGGATTTTATCGAGGGTATATCGCCTGAAGATTTCGTTAGCTAAAGCCGAATTAAAACGCATGAAAAAGGAATGCTGACCTGCGTCAGCATCCCGAATCTATACACACTTTTGTTCCTATAAGCCTCACCCCGCTTTGTGATACCGAAAATGCGCTTCGGAAAGCCACAGCGCATAACCAACTGGAAAAAGAGGTGGGCGTTTCACGTGAAACGCCCACCTTACCTTTAGCGAATGTATTTGTTAACGCCACCGAGTCTTATCGCCGACGTCTTCAAAACGCATTGTTTTAGTCGTCCAAATCCTCTTCCGACATTTCGTCTTTGCCGTCGAGCACGTAGTCTTCGCCGGTATCGCTCTTTTGGGCCTTCTTCTTGCCGCGCTTAGAGATAGCGATTGCAGAAACTTTATCATTGTCGGCGACAGTCATGATGCGAACACCTTGTGTAGAACGTCCCTGTTGAGAAATGCCAACGACCGGAGTGCGTACTACCACGCCCTCTTCGGACATGATCATGATTTCGTCTGCCTGGTCGACGATCTTCACGTCTGCAATTTGGCCCTTCTTAGCGGTCATATTGATAGTGAACACGCCCTGACCACCGCGATGCTGCACCGGATAATCGTTAATATCTGTGCGTTTGCCGTAACCTTTCTCCGTGATGACCAGCAGCTGGGAATCATCGCCTGCTATTTCAAGGCCGAGCGCTTCGGCGCCGATGGGAAGCGTAATGCCACGTACGCCCGTTGTATCGCGGCCCATAGCGCGCACTTCTTTTTCATCCCACTTAATTGCCTTGCCAGCACTTGAAGCAAGAACGACCATGTCACCTTCCGAAACGCGCTTGACGGCAATGAGCTTGTCGCCCTCTTTCAGATTGATGGCAATCAAGCCTTCTTTGCGGGTGCGGTTGTACAGCGCCATGGACGTCTTCTTAACCATGCCCTGGCTGGTTGCAAACATCAAGTACTCGTCTTCAGGGAAGTCTTTGGTGGCAATTACCGCTGAGATGGTTTCTCCCTTTTCAAGCGGCAGCAGATTCACGATTGCCGTGCCGCGTGCATGGCGCGATGCCTCGGGAATCTGGTACACCTTCATGCGATAAACTTTGCCGTGTGAGCTGAAGAACAGCATGTATGAGTGGGTGCTTGCCACAAACAGATGCTCAACGTAATCGTTGTCTTTCAGGTTCACGCCCTGCGTGCCCTTGCCGCCGCGTTTCTGAGAACGATACGTTGCCACCGGCAGGCGTTTAACGTAGCCAGCCTTGGTAACCGTAACCACCATGCTCTCGTCGGCGATAAGATCTTCGACGTCGATGTCCTTAGCTTCGCCTGCAATGCGCGTACGGCGGGGCGAGCCAAAACGCGCCTTAATTTCTTGCATTTCCTCTTTGATAATCTGGTGCACCAGATTTTCGTCGCTCAGAACGCGCTTGTAGTAAGCAATCTTCTCGCGCAGTTCATTGAGTTCATCTTGGATCTTCTGACGCTCCAAGCCGGTCAAACGACGCAGGCGCATCTGAAGAATTGCCTCGGTTTGCTTATCGGTTAATCCGAAGCGGGCCGTCATGCGCGAAGCAGCCTCTTGATCGGTCTGAGAAGAACGGATGATGCTGATAATCTCATCAATATTGTCGAGCGCGATGATATAGCCCTCAAGAATATGGGCGCGCTCTTCGGCTTTGGCCAGTTCAAAACGCGTCCTGCGCGTAACCACATCTTTTTGGTGATTGATGTAATGGTGCAGTACCTCTTTAAGCGAGAGTACGCGAGGAATACCATCAACCAGTGCGAGCATGATCACGCCAAAGCCAGTTTGCAGCTGCGTGTGCTTGTACAGCTTGTTCAAAACAACCTGCGGCAGGGCATTTTGCTTCAAGTCGATGATGATATCGATACCATGACGGTCGGCACCGTCGTGGATGTTGCTGATTTCCGTCAGCTTCTTATCACGTACCAGCTCGCCAAGTTTTTCTAGAAGCTTCTGGCGGTTCACCTGATAGGGAATTTCCTTGATGATAATTTGGCTGCGGCCGTTCTTGAGCTCTTTGATCTCGGATTTTGCCCTGATAGTAAGCGAACCGCGACCGGTTTCATAAGCTTCCTTGATGCCGGCGTTGCCCATGATTTCAGCACCGGTTGGGAAATCGGGGCCAGGCATTACCTTCATAAGGTCTTCCGTGGTTGCATCAGGGTTGTCGATGAGCAAACAGGTTGCATCAATAGCCTCACCAAGGTTGTGCGGCGGGATATTGGTGGCCATGCCTACAGCAATGCCCGCCGAACCATTTACCAGCAAATTTGGGAAACGTGCAGGTAAAACTGTGGGCTCTTCAAGGCTCTCGTCGTAGTTCGGTTGGAAATCGACCGTTTCTTTGTCGAGGTCGCGCAGCAATTCCATGGCCGCTTTGTCGAGACGTGCCTCGGTATAACGCATGGCAGCTGCGGAGTCGCCGTCAATAGATCCGAAATTGCCGTGACCATCAACCAACGGCACGCGCATGGAGAATGGTTGAGCCAAACGAACCATGGTGTCGTAAACAGCAACGTCTCCGTGAGGATGATATTTACCGATAACGTCACCAACGGTACGCGCCGATTTCATATGCGGGCGATTCGGGGTGTAGCCCGATTCATTCATGGCGTACAAAATACGGCGGTGAACAGGTTTCAAACCGTCGCGTACATCGGGAAGAGCGCGGGAAACGATAACGCTCATGGAATATTCCAAGAACGACGTTTGCATCTCTTTGCCCAAATAAGCGGTTCTTACGATGGTTCCTTCACCGCCATTGGCGTTTTCCACAATTCCCCCGTGAGGGTTGGGCATATTAACCAGGGCATCGTCTTCAGCGATGGTGGTGAAGTTATTCAGACGCGCGTCGGCGGCTTCTTCACGGTCGCCTTCGTCATCATCTTCGTCGTTGCCTTCGTCGTCAGCATCGTCGTCATAGGAATAACCGACATGCTCGTCATCTTCCAGGTCGCTCAGAATACTGTCCTGGTTTTCTTCAGTTTCATCGAAGTCGTCGTCAAACGTGAATCCGTCTTTGGTTTCATCACTCATTTAACTATCTCCTTAAATATCCAAGAAACGGACGTCACGTGCGTGAGATTGAATGAAATCACGGCGGGGCTCAACTTTGTCACCCATCAAATCGCTTACTGCGCGCTCGGCTTCTGCAGCATCATCGATGTTGACCTGCAGCAACGTGCGCGAAGAGGGCTCCATGGTTGTCTCCCACAATTGGTCGGGGTCCATCTCGCCCAAACCTTTGTAGCGCTGAACGGTCATCTTGTCCGGGTCGGGATATGTTGCCAATACCGAACCCAACGCTTTTTCGTCATAGATGTAGCGATCGATCTTCGGCGAGCGCGAATTTTTCTTTTTGATACCGAAAATAGGCGGTTGAGCAATGTAAATGTATCCGCGGTTAATAAGCTCGGGCATGAAACGATAGAAGAACGTGAGCAGCAAGATACGAATATGAGCACCGTCAACATCGGCATCGGTCATGATGATAATGCGATGGTAGCGCGCCTTGTCAGCATCGAAGTCTTCGCCAATGTTGGTTCCAATAGCGGTAATAAGCGAGCTGATGGTGTCCGAACCTAACGCGCGCGACAAACCGGCACGCTCAACGTTCAAAATTTTGCCGCGCAAGGGCAAAATGGCCTGATGCTTACGGTCACGCGCCTGTTTGGCAGATCCACCTGCGGAGTCACCCTCTACAATGAACAATTCTGAAACCGTTGGGTCGTTGCTCGAGCAGTCTGCAAGTTTTCCAGGAAGCGAGAATGATTCCAAAACACCCTTGCGGCGCGTTGCTTCACGCGCTTTACGTGCTGCTTCACGCGCTTTCAGCGCTTGGGAAGCTTTGTTCACAATTCGTTTGGCCGGTGTCGGGTTTTCCTCAAGGTATTCTGATAAACGCTGAGCAATTGCCTGCTGAACAAGCGGGCGAATTTCGGTATTACCCAACTTGGTTTTAGTCTGACCTTCAAACTGCGGCTCGAGGAGTTTAACCGAAATAACCGCAGCAAGACCTTCGCGCGTATCGTCGCCTGTGAGGTTGCTGTCTTTTTCTTTAAGAATGCCCTTCGCGCGGGCATACTCGTTAATGGTACGAGTAAGGCCCTGCTTAAAGCCATCAAGATGGGTTCCGCCCTCGATGGTGTTAATGTTGTTGGCAAAGGCCATGATCATGTTCGTGGAATACGTTGAGGTCCATTGCATGGCAACTTCAACCGTTCCATCTTCATTGCTGGCTTCAAAATAAATGGGCTTGTTAAGAGTTTCCTTGCCCTCGGTAAGGAATTTGACAAAGTCCACGATACCGCCGCTGTACTGGAAGGTGCATTTGCGCGGTTCGGCCGCAGCAGGACCGCTTACCAGCGACGGATCAGCGCGTTCGTCGGTAAGTTCAATTTTGAGGCCTTTGTTCAAAAACGCCATTTCGCGCAGGCGCGCCTGAAGCGTGTCGAAGTCAAAAATGGTGGTCTCGGTGAAAATTTCGGGGTCGGGCCAAAACGTTACGGTGGTACCCGTATGCTTGGACTTTCCTACCTCATGAAGTTTGGTGACCGTCGCGCCACGGGAAAAATCAATTTCGTATTCTTTACCGTCGCGGCGAACTTTAACCTCGGTGCGCGAAGAAAGAGCGTTTACAACGGAAACGCCCACGCCGTGCAAGCCGCCCGACACTTTATAGCCGCTGCCGCCGAATTTACCACCGGCATGCAGGATGGTAAGTACCACCTCAACCGTGGGCATTTTTTCCTTTTTATGCTTTTCAACAGGGATTCCACGACCGTTGTCAACAACGGTCACCGAGTTGTCGGGATGAATGAACACCTGAATATGGTTACAAAAACCCGCAAGTGCTTCGTCAACAGAATTGTCAACAACCTCATAAACGAGGTGATGCAACCCGCGCGGGCCAGTTGTACCAATGTACATACCAGGTCGTTTTCGCACTGGCTCCAAGCCTTCGAGCACTTGAATTGCGTCGGCACCGTAATTTTCGCTAGCAGTTGCCACCGTGCACTCCTTTTATGCTGCATTTGATGGATAAAAACACGGGATATTTGATGCTTCGTTTCAACTTTCAAAATCATTACGTAATAACCCGCGGAAACGGCTGTTTTTCACTTTTGCTTAAACAACCGCATGGAATTATAACATAATAAGGTCTAATAAACTTATTATTCATAGTGTTTGTAGGCTTTGTGATGGGTTTTAAGGTACTGTTTGACTAAAATACGTCAAATTTTAGCCAAAAATTCTTAGTGCCTTTTTAAATCGGCTGTCATAGCCCCTTTTAAAGACGCTCTAATACGATCGTTTTCAATGGATTCGCATATTTCATCTATACGTGCGCGCTCTTCTTCCGTCAGCTCGCGCGGCGGTTTTTTCTCTTCGGTTTCAAGCAACGATTCAAAGGGGTGATGTTTGCGATAGTTGCCTCGCGATATATGAATCTCAAACACGTCAATTTTTTCGTTAAACGTGCTGTTCAACCAGCCTTTTATCATTTCTCGCTGGGCATTTAAATCCGCGGCAAAAATACTTTCATCAACATACACGATCAACTTGTTAACGTTATCTTGAAGCGTAATGTACACCGCATTCGTATGCTGAAGAAAAACTTCGGCATAATCTTTGTATACCCAGTTCATAGCCTGAATATACTCATCATAAACTTGCCTTGTGCGCCGTTGAATCTTTGCCGTTGAACTATCACCGGAAAGATTTGAAAGCAACGAGTTTAATTGTTTGCCTATATTCCCCATGACGTTAATCTTCCGGTGTTGGCTGAACTGAAAGCGTTGTTTGCTCCAACGGCAGCGATACAACCTGCGCGCGAGAAAGCAATTCTTCATCGAAGTATTGAAGATTCGTCGTGGTAACAAACGTCTGAATTGAACCCTCTACAAAATCTATGAGGGCCCCTCTGCGCTTCTCATCGAGTTCGCTCATTACATCGTCAAGCAACAGAACCGGATTTTTGTGCAGCGATTCCCTGATGACCTCGACCTCAGCAAGTTTCCATGACAAGACGGCGCTTCGTTGTTGCCCTTGGCTCGCAAAATCAACGATGTCGTTGCCATCTATCTCGAGCAATATTTTGTCACTATGAGGTCCCACAACGCTTCTTTTTCGTGCGCGCTCTTCGGGAAGCTTCTCGAAAAGACATTTTTCCAACTGCTTTTTAACGTAATCTCTTTCCAAAGGCGTCGCAGGCTCCAGTTTTACTCCACTTAACCAGGACGGATAGTACGAGCAACGAAGCAACTCGCCGTTTGAAATATGCCGATAATTTGATGCAATATGGTTGGAAAGGCGATCGAATAATGACCACCGGTAACAGGTAAGCTGAGCGGCACAGGTGATGAGCGTTTCATTGATGCTCAAAACAAGGCTATCTGGTGCTTCTTCTTTCAACAGCCTGTTTTTGTATCGCACCACTTTTTCGTAGTCATGTTTAACTATGTAATAATTTTTACTCAGTTGAGACCCGAGCGCATCAAGGGCATCCCGTTTGGGTGAAGATGCTTTTTTTACCAGTTCCAAATCGTCTGGCGTAAAAATAACCGCAGGTAACAAGCCTTTTAGATCTACTACGCTCTTCTTTTTATCGTTGAGTTTGTACTGCCTTTTCCCTGGTTCAAGAAGCAATGAAAGTTCAAGTTGCCTGTTTCCGTCCGTTATATCCATAAGGACGCGGGCAAACGACTTTTCTTTCTTGATCAACAGATCAACGGTTGGATTTCTGAAGGAAGACAGAGCGGTACACAACTCGATGCTTTCGAGCAGATTCGTCTTTCCCACGGCATTATTGCCCACAAAAATAGTCAAAGCCCCGATGTTTTCCAACGAAAGCTCGTCATAATTTCTGAAGTTGGTGAGCTTAATACTGGATATACGTAAATCCATATGCTTTGACTACTTTTATTCAAGCATTGTTAAGCCAAACGGACTGGCATAACCAAGTAAGTGAAATTCAAATCAGCGGGGTTTTTGAAAATGCCGGGCTTCATTGCCGTTTGAATCTCCAAAACCACGGAATCACCCTTGGTTGCATTCAATCCATCCAGCACATACGAGCTGTTGAAAGCTATCTCAACATCATTGCCTTCCACCTCTGCGGAAACCATTTCAAGAGCGGATCCAATATCTTGAGCGATCGTGGAAAGCTGAACGGTTTGAGAAGCTGCATTGATATTGAATCTAACAGGAGAATTCGATTGATCGATGAGTGCCACGCGTTTGACCGCTGAAACCAAAGAAGAAAGCGGAACAGTTACGCGCGTATCGCATGAAGTGGGCAGCAATTGCTTGTAATTGGGGTATTTACCTTCGATGCGCCTGTTGACGAACACCGTGTCATGGTAAGAAACCACAATTTGATTCTCCGCCAAGGCAAGCGTGATGTCGTCGCCCGTGCGCGGAAGCGACGCCAACTCAGAGATAAAAGAGCCGGCAATTACCGCGTTAAATGAATCGGTAACGCCCTCAACAGGCTGTTCAACAACAGCAAGGCGATAGGAGTCGGTGGCAACCATCTTAAGAATGCCATCTTCGAACGTAATTAACACGCCCGTCAAAATCGCACGGCTCTCATCGCGTGAAACAACATGGGAGACGTGCTTTGCCATTGAGGCGAAGATATCAAACGGAACTTTCAGCTGCTGATCTGTTTTAACTTGCGGAAAACCAGGGAAATCCTGAGGTTCCATTCCTTTAATAGCGTAAGAAGAGTTGTCGCAGGTAACGGTGGTTTCCAAATCCGTCGTCGAAAGACGCACCGCACCATCGGGAAGGTTTTTAACAATGTCGCAAATGAGCTTGCTGGGCAACACCGCTTTGCCTTGTTCTTCCACTAAAGCGGGGCACGTATATTGGATAGAGAGCTCCAAATTGGTTGTTTGGAAGGTAACGCTGTCTTCGTGTGCAACGATATAAATTCCCGCGAGCACCGGAAGGGTTGAACGATTCGATGCGCCTTTTTGAACGGTGTTCAAAGCGGTTTGAAGCTCTGATTGGTTGATGTTGAATTTCATGTAATACTCCTTAATTTAATAATTAAAGATAGTAGTAATAATAACGACGGTTGATTTGTTGATAACTGCTAAAACCCCAGTTCTCGGTTGAAATATTAATTAGCAAGAAACGTGGAATACTGGTTTCGCGTTTCCACTGGTATTTTTCCTTAAAAACGTAATCCCCAATAAAACCTTCTTGTTAACCATTTTTCCCGTAAATACTGACATCGTTTTTAACGCGAACAAGAACACGAACGCAATATGACGAATATTTGTCGGAGGCTTGTTACATTTCTCTGATCATCTGTCTAATTGATTCCAATTCTTCTCGTATCTCAAGATTTTCCTTCATCTTTTCTTCTATGTTGGTGACCGAGTACATGATTGTCGTGTGGTCTTTGCCCCCAAAGCTTTTGCCTATTGAGCTATAAGGAAGGTCGAGCATATGCCGTGCGAGATAAATTGCAATCTGACGGGCATAAACGATGTTGCGCGAACGTTTTTTACCGATTAGATCTGCATGAGAGACACGGTAATAGCTTTCCACCTGCTTTTGAATGTCGGCTACCGTGAGCTTTTTCATCGACCCGCCTGAGAAATGGTTTTCCAACAAGTCTTTTACCTCTTCAAGCGAAATGGTAGAGGCTTCAAATGCATTCATGTGGAATATAACTTTTGTTACCGCACTCTTCAGCTCGCGGATGTTCGAGCTCGAGTTTTCAGCGATATATTGCATAACCTCATCCGATATGTTGAGATTCGTAATTCCACCGGCGTTGCGGTACTCATCGATGAAGTTTTTAACAATGCCCAGCTTAACCTCGAATTCAGGTGGTTGAATATCAACCGTTCCACCTGAATTGAACCTGCTTGAATAGCGCTCATCGATGTCGATGTTTTTAGGCGCACGGTCCGCAGACAGGACAACCTGTTTTCCCTGGCTGGTGAGATTGTTAAATATTTGGAAGACAATCTCGAGTGTCTGCTTCTTTCCCTGCAGATACTGCACATCGTCAATCAGGAGGACATCGGCACCTTCGTAATGGTCTTTGAAACTCCGGTAATCATGAACGATGGTTGCCTGGGTGTAATCGTCCAGAAGCTGGGCCGAGTCAGCGTAAACGGTCCTTAAATGAGGAAGGTTTACGCTGATGTAGTTTTGAATGGCCCTTAGGAGGTGCGTTTTTCCTAACCCCGATTTTCCATAAATGAACAGGGGATTAAGCGCTTGCTCCATTCCTGGCGCTTCAGCTACGGCTACCGCCATCGAATAAGCCATACGGTTGGATGCACCTATTACGAAGTTTTCGAAGGACAACGTCGATGTTGGTGCGCCAACGGTTGTTTGTTGGATATCGGATTTAATATCGGTGTCAACAATGGTTCGCGATGTTGGATGAGTGTTGATTGTCTGTTTGGAAGCAGGATCCGGTATAACGGTTTGAGGCTGAACTGTTGGTTTTTTGTCTGATTCGGGTTGGTTTTCGGTTGAAGCGAACCCACTTAAAATGGCGCCATCAGCAGGGGAAAACGTATTAACGGCTTCTCCAACAGGTGATTTGGTCACTTGTTCATCCGTTTTATGCTGAGGAGTATCGTTAACAACGTTCCTGTTTGCTGCTTGCTGCTGGTTGATATCAACTTCAATAGCAACGACGTAATCTATATGATACAGATCGTTGAGTGCGCGCACTATATAGTTAAGATAATGCCTCTCCACCCATGTCTTAATGAAATCGTTATCCGCAGTGAGCATGAGGAAACCATCGCTCATAGCTTGCGGCTGCAGACGCGAGAAAAAGGCGTTTATCTGCGATGTATCTATACCGCTGTAGGTTTTTATTTGCGAGCAAATAGAGTCCCACTCGCGCGCAAGGCGTTCACTTTCCATGTTTGACCTCGTTAAATAGAATAACTGCCAGCCATAGTCATGGTTGGCAGGATAGTGCCGATGGTTATTATAGACCAATTATTGTGGAAAACTATTCAATCAGAAGTTCGGTGGAAAACTATCGCATAGAAGTGGCGGTGGAATAGCCAATTTCTGTGAGAGTACGTTTTTGACCAGCGGTTTTTTCAATCAAACCGGCTTCTTCCAGTTTTCTGAGTTCATTGTATGTGCTTGAAGCGGGCAAACCGGTCAGTTTTGCTATTTCAGTAACACCCAACATTCCCTCACTGAGAAGGACGTTCAAACACTGCTTGCCCCTTTCGCTGATAGGAGCAAGTTGAGGAATATACAGAGGAACCCTGTTGCGGTTTCCAACCATCTTGATCTGGTTGTATTCCTGATAAGGAATTGATGGTTGCCCGTTATCTGCTGTATCGTCGCCTGCATTTTTGAGGCTGATGGTTACCACGGCGCCGCGCGTAATGTTGTCGTCTATCGACACGCTTCCGTTTTTACCATCGAAATAGTCTTTAACGATAGGAAGTCCCGAACCAACGCCGCGTATGTACTTTTTCATAGGTTCAATTGCCGAAGAATAGCCTGGTAATTTAGCTTTGTCTTTATCTTCTATCCCCGGTCCTTGGTCGGCGAACCTAATAGTGTTTCCATCGTCGAGAATGGAAATAATTATTTCTTCGAATTGAGCGTGAATAAAGTTTTCGGAAACTTCTTTAATGATGGTGAACGGAATGGAACCGCCCATCATTTTTGCCTGTTCATACGTCTTGGTGGCAATGTTCATTATGTATTGATCGGTGGATGCCGGTTCGATATCAATAATGCGTGGCGCCGAACTCAGATCGTCATAAACGGCAATACGAGCAACGCTTTTCACGTATGAATAGTCAAAATCGTTAGTATGTGATTGCTCGTTATTCATGAGTGCATTCCATTTCGCTAGGAATGAATATTGTGAATGAATTGGAATCGAATTCATAGTCATATTCATGAATATTTCTGTTAAAAGGCAATCTTAGTTTTTAAGGCAATCAATTGACGTGCGGTAATAGAAATTTGAAAATCATCATTCCATTTTCAGTGAATTGAAAACCGTATTCCACCTGCGATATTCACAGTTTTCAACAATTTATTCAGAAAATGTTGAAAACCTTGAATAGTGAATTTCACCTAATATTGAATTTTGAAAGGAATTGTTGATAAGTCACTCAGTTTAATAAGCATATAAAGGAATAGTTTTTGCAGTTAGAGGCCTTGAAACAATAATTTGGCGGCGGGCTTGGTTATGAAACAAAGTTAGCCTTACTGCCAAAATTATAGGTTCAGAAACTGAAAAATACCTGTTCAACATTATTCTTAAAATGGATAATATCTAAAATACCTGATAGAAAACAAATTGATGTTTCCGAAAAATAACGGTTGACAAAATAAGGTCGAAAAGTTTTCCACATTATTACGTGCTCTTTTGTAAGTTATCCACTTTTTCCACCAATATTCATGCAGTTTTGAACGTATTCACAATGGTTTTCATTCAAACTATTCACATCTGCAGAATTTAGTGAATAAGCGCACCGGTGATAAATTTTTTATATATGAAGCTGTGAACGCGCGAATAGTTGTAGTGGATAAAAACGTGTAAATAATTGCAGCGGACAAAACACCTGTTACGAATGCAGCATTCGTCGTTGTAGTTCCTTATGATCCGCTCAGTATGTTGTAAATAATACTTTTGATTCAAATATATATGGCAATTTTGGATGAACAACCACAATATATTGTTATTAATTGGTTTATAACTATTATTCCTGAAAGTTAGATAAAGAGAACTTATGCGGGTATTGAACCTCTATTTCAATTTGGGCGAGTAATTATAAAAGCGCTCCGGATGGATAAAAATAAAAGATAAACCGCCAGCTCAATAAGCATATGACTTCATAAATTAATAGTAAGATTATGGATGAAAAGTGCACTGATTGACTAACGAAATACAGATTATATAATGCTATAGTTGCTCTGATAATTATTGGAAGGAATATACAATGAAGCGCACCTATCAACCCAATAAGCGTAAAAGGGCTAAGTGCCATGGTTTCCGTGCGCGCATGGCTACTAAAGGTGGTCGTCGCGTGCTTGCCGCTCGTCGTGCAAAGGGCCGTAAGCGTCTTACTGTTTAATGAGGAGCTGTGTTGGATATAATTAAATCCAGTGCAGAAATTTCAAACCTCTTTCAAAACGGTAAAAGGTTTAATACCCCTTATTTTACGCTGATAGTTTTGAACGATGAAAAGCAGCATGACCATTCTGGCCGTGCTGCTTTTGTTGCTGGTAAGAAAAATGGTAATGCAGTTTGGAGGAACCGCGCCAAAAGGCGTATGAGAAGCCTTTGCAGAATTACCGATGGACCCTATCCAGGTTATGATGTCGTTTTTCTGGCAAAAAGATTGATCAACCAAGCTGATTTCTCCGAATTGAACAAATCTTGCATTAAAGCTCTCAAACAAGCAGGAATAAGATAGGTTGATAAAAATGAAATGGGTTTCGTTTATCAAATCCATACCTACTTACATTGCAATATTTCTCATTCGTTTTTATCAACTTGCTATCTCTCCTTTATTCCCTTCTTGCTGTCGTTTTACCCCTACGTGTTCTCAATACGGCCTTATAGCCTTTAAAAAGTACGGGTTTTGCAAAGGCTTCGTTTTGACAGCAAAAAGGATTTTACGTTGCCGTCCGGGAGGCGATTATGGATACGATCCAGTACCCTAGCTTCTTTGGTATATAGAGAAAGGTAAAGAAGTAAATGTGGGAAGCAATTAAGGATTTTACATTTCAGATAATTGCATTCTTTTATCCAGTTTTTAACGACTGGGGAATGTCAATTGTCATCGTAACGGTGATTTTCCGTTTGCTCATTTCACCGTTGATGCACACCCAAACAAAATCGAACTTCAAAATGCAGAAGATTCAACCTCTTATGCAAGAAGTTCAAACGCGTTATGCAAATGATCCTCAGAGGATGCAAGAAGAAATGCAGAAGCTTTATGCTGAAGCGCATTTCAACCCTCTTGCTGGATGCCTCCCTATCCTTCTTCAGATGCCTATCTTCATTGCATTGTTCCAGGTACTGCAGGAAATGGGCACCCGTCTTGGTAATCAAACCTATTCTTTCTTTAATTTAGTACCTGACCTTGTTCTTTCTCCTTCTGCGACGTTTGGAAGCGGATTCGGTACGTTCTTGCCTTACCTGCTTCTTCTTATCATCTTTGCCGGCGCAACGTTCTTGCCGATGGTTCTTATGCAGTTGT
Organism: Eggerthellaceae bacterium; assembly: GCA_045545435.1. Lineage (GTDB taxonomy): Bacteria > Actinomycetota > Coriobacteriia > Coriobacteriales > Eggerthellaceae > UMGS1502. The sequence continues at coordinate 16,247 of JAZQAV010000001.1, forward strand.
CCCAGAAAGACAACCCGCAGCGCAATCAAACCCTCATCATGTCTGCTTTCATGAGTCTCTTCATGTTGTGGATTGGTTGGGGCTCCCCTGCAGGCGTTTTGTTGTTCTGGGGTGTTTCTTCTCTTATTGGTTTGGCTCAGCAACAGATTTCGCTTGCAATTATGAAGCGTAGCGATAATCAGGCTGAAGCAGTTCAGGAAGTAAAACCTGTTGAGGTCAACGTAACTCGTAAAGTTAAGAAAAAGCGTCCTACGAAAAAGCGCTAAACAATATCTCAGAGAGTAGATGTTTCACGTGAAACATCTACTTGCGTTCATAGAGTATTTAGAACCTTGCAATCATCATTCCTAGATAAAGGATTAATAATATGAGCGAAGAATTCGATCAAATAGAAGAGTCACCCATTGTTGACGAAATCGAAGAAGAAATCGATTCGGTTGAAGAAGAAGTAATCGATGAGGATTCTTCTGACGCACCACTCACTGATGAAGAGCTTGATCATATTGCAGATACCGCTATTGCAGCATTGAAAGATGTTTTGAAATATTTCAATGTTGGTGAAGTGACTATCGATGAATATGAGGGCGACGATGGTGAGCTGATTCTGGACATCACTGGTGATGATCTTGCGGTACTCATCGGCCGTCATGGACGCACCCTTGATGCTCTGCAATTTTTGATCTCGACCATTACTGTTCGTACGATTGGTTTCCGTTATCCGGTTGTTGTTGATGTTGAGGGATACAAAAATCGTCAACGTCAAAAACTCGAAGCACTTGCGCGTTCATCCGCGAAGAAAGCTGCTATGACACACAGGAGCGTGAAGTTGCGCCCCATGACCCCTTATGAGCGTCGGATCATACATATTGCTCTTCGTGACGATAAGCGCGTCAACACCGCATCGGAAGGTGAAGGTGCAGAGCGTCATGTTGTAGTGGTGCCGGTTCAATAAATCGGTCATATAGATACTTTTAAAGAGCGGCTTCGTCGCTCTTTTTTATTGCACGCAACAAGGGCCTTTGGATGTAATGTCAAAAGGCCCTTTTGTTACACCTCTTCAATAGATGTAAACAAGCATTTAGTAAATTGCCCATGTACTCGCGATGCAACAGGCTGCGCATTTTTCAATTGATGTAAACAAGTATGTTCTAAATCCCAAATTGAGTTAAAGGACAAAGGTAGAGTTATAGGATAAAAAGTGTGTCCAATAAAAGAGTGTTGAAGTAGGTCAACACCCTTTTCTCATTCCAATAAATTTCTCTGGCTAAGTATTCTGATCGGACAAAAAGCGCGGCTGTTCCCAAACTTGCATAACTTAATAGAAAAAGTTGTCTAATAAGAGAACTTCGGCAACTTGCTTATCAAAGTGGACTGATTCTAAGTGAGGCTTCTTTGATGGTTACTTACTATATATTTGTATAGGAATCGAACAATCGATGATTGAATCCTGATGAATCGCGGTAGTAATTATCGTGTATGGTAGTAGCTATTAAAAATATGGCATGAGCAAGGTAATAAATAATGTCTAACAATGAGTTCGATTTGCTTGATAAACCACAGCAGGATTTATTGACCAAACATCTAAATCTGGTTATAGAAATCAATAAAGATATCAACCTCACCAGAATCGATACGGTTGATTCCGGCATGCTGTTGCATATTGAAGACTCATTGTCTGCTCTTACAGAAATTAATGCTTCGATTCCAGGGGCCTATATCGATTTAGGCTCAGGAGGTGGATACCCAGGTATTCCAATAGCGATTGCAACAGGTAGAAAGACCACTCTTCTTGATGGCCGAAAGAAAAAGGTTGAATCCTTAAACAAGATGATTAAGGAACTTAACTTATCGGATTCGGTTACCGCAGTACATGCTCGTATTGAAGAATATTCGCGACTGAATAAAAATAAGTACTCTCTTGTTACTGCCCGAGCCCTCGCAAAACTCTCAGTTATTTTTGAACTCGCAAGTCCGCTATTGAAAAATGGTGGATCGTTAATCTGCTATAAAGCGGCCATTGAAGCTGACGAATTGAAAAATGCTCGACGTGTCCAAAAACAAACTGGCTTGGAAATTAAAAGCATTAGAGAATTTACGTTAAGCGATGGTGAAACTTCAAGAACGATAGTGTTAGCTCAGAAAGTTGCAAAACCATCAATAGCTTTGCCGCGCCATGATGGTTACGCTCAGAAAAAGCCGCTGTGACGGAGCCTGTACAAAGTATTGTGCGAGTGAGTTTCACTCTAAGAGGAGTAGCAAATTTTCACCAAGGACAGGATGTTCCTATAGTTTTACTTCTCTCTCTTATGTATAGATAGAAGTTAGGGATGTTTGGATATCTTTGACAGTGCCGGTTTGTCTGATATGAAGCAGTAAAAACGTAATTGGCTTTCAAACACCTCTAATTGTTGGTACAGAGCTGAATAATATAAATGAAGCACGGCTGTACCAAGAATTTGAATGACTGTGGTTCAAATGATGCACGATGTAATGTTCGTTTATCCGAGAATCACGATGCTTGTTTGTGTTTATGTTTCACGTGAAACATAAAGCATGTATACTTGGGAAAATTGCGAAAGGAGGATTACTGTGGGTTTCTTCGACAATCTTAAACGCAGCGCTAAAGGACAAAAAAAGGATGATGAAGAAAGCTCCCGCAAAAAAGGAGAATCTACAGCACCAGAGAGTGAGAATAATCTTGATAAAGGCGAAGACAATGATGCTGAAGTCAAGAATGATTCTTACGATGAATCCTTTGTCGATGAAGATTTGAAAATCGAAAAGGTTGAAGTTATCGAACGAGAGATTGAGTCCGATGACGAACCAATTGAAGAGGACCGTGCGGTCTATCGGGAGATAAAATCTTATAGCGAGAAAAAGCCCGTTAGACATGTAATTGGCCAAACGAAGATTATTGCAATCATTAATCAAAAAGGTGGCGTTGGTAAATCTACAACCGCTATCAATCTGGCTGCAGGTCTTGGTGAAAATGGAAAGCAAGTTCTGCTTGTAGATCTTGATCCTCAAGGCAATGCAACAAGTGGTTTAGGTATTGATAAAGGTCAGATAGAAAAATGCATCTATGACGTTTTGCTTTCTGACATACCTACACCTATTCAAGATGTAACGATTCCAGACGTTTGCGAAGGACTTGATGTTGTTCCTGCAACAATCAATCTTGCCGGAGCTGAAGTGGAGCTCGTTTCTGAAATAGCTCGAGAAAACCGACTGAAAGACGCTGTTGGAGCTTTAAGAGGCAAATACGATTACATACTTATCGATTGCCCTCCTTCTCTTGGTCTTCTAACCGTAAATGCTCTCGTTGCAGCAGATAAGTTGATCATTCCGATTCAGTGTGAGTTCTACGCCCTTGAAGGCGTGACAAAACTTCTCGATTCGATGAAACGTGTCAAAGGACGCCTTAATCCTTCGCTCGATATTTATGGCATTCTGCTTACCATGTACGACGGCCGTACAACATTGGCAAAACAGGTTGCTGCTGAAGTACGAAACTATTTTGGTAAGCAGGTTTTCGAAACCATTATTCCAAGAACTGTTAAATTGTCCGAAGCTCCGAGCTATGGTCTCCCTATTACCCAATATGACCCCAATGGCAAAGGAGCAATCGCCTATAAGAACTTAGCGAAAGAAGTGATCGCACGTGGCTAAGCCAAGACGAGGGCTTGGACGCGGCTTAAATTCCCTTTTGAGCAGTCCAAGTGATGAACCAAAACGCAATGTTATTGATACTCAGAGCCAAGAGCTTCCGCAACGTGAGCGCTATACGGTGAATGAAACCAGCCCGCGCGCATCGGTAGCTGAAGAGCCTTCAAAACGTGAGACTATAGCATCGGAAAATAAGGTTGTTGAAGACTCGGCGCCCAAAGACAATGCTCCTACTGCCGAAAAGGTCGAAGAAATATATTCAGACAAAGGCGAAAACACTACTATAAAAAGTGTTGTAGAGCGTGAAGTTGTTAAGCCGGCTCCCGTTCCTGCTGTAGAAAAGAAAGCCGAAACTGTTGTAAAGAAAGATAATGCTTCGGAAGAAATAGACATCGATTTTATTGAGCCGAATCCCGATCAGCCTCGAACAAACTTCAAGCGCGAAGAACTGGAAGAACTAGCTGCCTCAATTAAAAAGGACGGCTTGCTGCAACCGATATTAGTGCGCGAACTTGACGAGAGTCATTATCAAATAATTGCTGGCGAGCGCAGATGGCAAGCATGTAAAGCCCTGGGCATGAAAACAGTCCCCGTTCGCATTAAGAGCGTCGATGATAACCGGGCAATTGAGCTTGCACTCGTCGAAAATATTCAGCGAAGCGACCTGAACCCAATCGAAGAAGCGTACGGTTATCGTCGAATGATGGAGCGCGGCAATTTAACCCAATCGGAAGTAGCGAAAACGCTTTCCAAGGGGCGTTCGACTATTGCAAATGCCTTGAGGCTGCTTGAACTTCCCGAAGATGCTCAGCAACTGATTTTCGAGGAAAAGATCACTGCTGGTCATGCACGTGCCATTCTTTCTATTCCTACCGAAGAAGGCCGTAAGTCCTTAACTGAAAAACTGGTCAAGGAAAGGCTTTCGGTCCGCGAAACAGAGGCAATTGCGCGACTTCTTTCTGGTAAAAAGAACGAAGCAAAAACTCCGCGCGTTCCTGTTCCCCAGTCTTATAAAAAGGTAGCGCGTGCGCTTAAAGAATCTCTGAACACTAACGTACGCGTTAAGAGTGCTAAGGGTAAAAACAAAATAGAGATTGAATTTGCTGACGAAGAAGATCTGCAGAGGCTCTTTAAAGCACTTGTAGTTGCTGAGCAACCTGTTGTTGAGGAAGCGGAAAATAAATCCGAAGCTTCTGAATAGCAGATACGACACTCCAAGCTTGCTGTAAGGAATTCGTCATCACACTTGAGGTGCACCTATCTCATAAGAACTAACGAACGGGGCCAAGAGGCCCCGTTCTTGTTTTAAAGCTTATGAGTTTCGACGGTTTTAATTAGTGGGTTCTTCTGTTTGCGAGCTGACCACACGCGCCGGCAATATCAGAGCCTCGCGAATTACGAATACTTGCCTCAGTTCCTGCTTCGTTCAACTTGTCGCACCATGTTGAAAGTTCAGCGGCCGTTGTTGGATGATACTTCGATCCTTCTATTTCGTTAAGGGGAATAATATTAACGTGGCAAAGAAGGCCTCTGCAAAAAGACAAAAGTGCCTCAAAATCAGCTTTATCATCATTAACGCCTCGCATTAAGGCATATTCGAAGGTAACTCGTCGATTTGTGGCTTCTATATATTTTGCAACAGCATCTTTAAGAGCGGGCAAAGGGTAGGTTTTAACACCAGGCATGATGTCGTCTCGCGTTTTTTGAATAGCTGAATGCAAAGAGACGGCTAAGGTAAACTGCTCGGGCTCTGATGAAAGCTTTTCGATACCTTGTAGTATTCCGCAGGTAGAAATAGTTATCTTTCTTGCCCCGATATTCAATAGGGTGCTGTTATTGCAGATTCGTAAAGCCTCAATCGTGTTGTCGTAATTGAGAAAAGGCTCTCCTTGACCCATAACGACAATATTTGAAACGCGTTGTCCGAAATCTTTTTGGACCGTGAGTACCTGATCGACAATTTCACCGCAGGAAAGATTTCGATTAAAACCGTTTTTACCGGTTGCGCAAAAGTCGCATCCCATAGGACATCCCGACTGCGAAGAACAACACACCGTTAAGCGTCCGTCCGACGATGGAATCCCGACAGTTTCAGCGACGATTGAATCGTGGAACTGGAGAAGATACTTTCGTGTCCCATCTTGTGATACTTGTTTATCAATAACGGTAGGATTAAAAAGCGGGTAGTCTTCAGCAAGAGCGGTTCTTGTCGCTTTTGGAAGATTTGTCATTTCGTCATACGAAGAGACGCCTTTAAGGTAAAGCCAGGAAATGAGCTGCTTACTTCTAAAAGACGGGAGACCCTCATTCTTGAGAGCCTCTACCAGTTGGCTTTGTGTAAGGGATTTAACAGGAGTTTTCATAAGGTCATTATAATCGAGCAAAAGATTAAATAGGAACGCATCTTAGCAGCCATGCTCATATGTTTCACGTGAAACATATGAGTGCTATATCTCAAAATGATATTTGAGCAAATCGCATTTGATATACTTTCATTCGCTGATTAAACCAGAGGAAAGAGTGATATGTCAGCAATAGTTCCCTCACAATGCAAAGTAGCTTTGCTTGCTGGAGGTTCCAGCGGTGAAAGAGAAATATCCATCCAATCCGGATTAGGTGCGGCAGAAGCCCTCACGGAAGCCGGCTTCAGTCCCGTTACCTTGGATCCTTCTTCCAAAGAAGATCTGCAGCGTCTTCTTGCTGAAGATTTTGATGTTGCGTTCCTCTGCCTTCATGGAAAAGGCGGCGAGGATGGCAGCATTCAAGGATTCCTTGAAACAGCTGGGATACCGTACACTGGTTCAGGGGTCCAGGCAAGCGCCATTGCAATTGACAAGGCAAAAGCGAAGGCAGTTTATAGCACCTGTGGCCTTCCGACGCCTCTTTCGCTTCATTTGACGAAAGAGTCTTATGAAAAAGATTCTGCTATCAATTTTGAAGCTCCTTGCGTGGTAAAGCCTTCGACAGAAGGTAGCGCGCTGGGAGTGTTTATTGCTAAGGACAACGGGGACGTTGCTTCCGCAATTGCCAAGGCGTTCAATATCAGCGATGACATCATTTTGGAGAAATACATTTCTGGTGTTGAGATTACGGTGGCTGTCATTGGCAATGAGAACCCCGATGCGCTACCGGTCATCGAAATCGTACCTATTAACGAGTTCTACGATTTTGAATCAAAATATGCCCCTGGCGGATCCCAACACATTTGTCCGGCTCGCATTGATGAGGCGATAACAAAGAAGGTCCAATCGCTCGCAGTGGAAGCTCATAAAGCGCTTGGCTGTAAAGACATGTCACGCACCGATATGATCATCGATGAAAACAACGAGCCATGGATTCTTGAGACCAATACTATTCCTGGCATGACTTCGACTTCACTCCTTCCGGACGCCGCTCGCGCAGCCGGAATCTCGTTCCCTGATCTTTGCACGAAGCTGATTGAGATGGCGATGGAGGACTAAGGTCGCTTTCTGAAAAAGAAGAGTTGGATTCAAAGAATAGAACTTGAATCGAAGCGTTAGAAAAGGGTGATGTTTCACGTGAAACATCACCCTTTTAAGTTCTGCCATGGGAAAAGAGGCTGGTAGGCAGCGCCTCTCTTAGAACAACCCGATTGAATGAAGGATAAACGCGGCCAAGGCAATGAGTGCAATGATGAATGCCCAGCTCACAGCATAGCAACCTTTATTCTTTGCCCTTCCTTGTTCAATCATTTTTTCTGAAAAGCTTTGTCGGCTTTTCATCATAACGGTCCCTGTTTCAAATTCAGGAAGAGGTGTTGTCGCAGTAGTGAACCACTCGCCATTGCTCTCTACGAGATTTCTTACCCCTTGAACACCGATGTTCACATCTACGCGCTTTCCCTCAGCGAAGGCTTCAGCGGTTTTCTTGACAAACGGCTCAAACAATTCAGCGTTCTCAGTTGGGTAGCAAAGCAGTGCGACCTGCCCCCAGTAGCCGCCAGGCTCAGGGTGATCCGAATATGCGACGAACGAGAGCAAGATGCGCACAGTCCATCCGCGCGCATCATACAATTGCAGCTGGCGCGTTGTTTGAGCGTTGAAGAAACCGATTTCGGTATCAAATTTATTAACAAGGTAAGCGATCGTACTGCCTTCAAAATCCTTGTATTTGTAGGTGAATTCGTCGCCTACCAAGACATCTGCGCCCGTAAGAAGCGCTGCATTTTTTGAATTCGTGTCGAACCTAGAATAAAAACCTTCAAAATCTGCTTGCATAAGCTTCCTTCCATCTCTGACAAAAGTCTAACACGGCACGCCGCCATTCCCTTAAGCGCTTCAACCATTACTAGACAATAACAACGAGAAAACGAACTGAGAGCAGGTTAGGTTTAGTAGTTAACGCAAGATGGATTTAGTCTTATACCAACTAACGGTCTAAGCGATTTGATTCCTACAGCAAACATGATCGCCACCGCCCGGTTGATAGCGTGTGTTTGCGGCCTAAGAAGCGTTTCGCAGCAGTAAACAGAGCGCTCAGAGGTTATGGGAATCTCTTAATTCAACAGGTGTTTGCTTGGTCGAATCAGCTGGTGATGATAGTCTAACAATATGAAAGAATCATTAGAAAATAGCGCATTAGCGCCCGAGGCTGCTTCATTAAAAGCCGATGCCAGCCCTTCCTTTAATCCGTCTTCAGCCGAAGTAAATCGTATGAAGCCCTATCTTCTCGATGGGTCTTCAGGCGACATTCTTATGCGCTATGCCGCGTTGCCTGCTTTGGCAAAAGAGACAGATTTCGGCGAACTTGATAGAAATGTTGTCGTAATAGACACCGAAACCACCGGGTTTTCGTTTGAACACGATGAGCTCATTCAGATTGCAGCCGCCAGGCTCGAACAGGGCGAAATCGTAGATTGGTATGTAACCTTCGTAAACCCTGGAAAACCGATTCCTGAAGACATCGTTCATCTTACCAATATTAGTGATGATGACGTCAAAGATGCTCCGCTGCCTGACGAAGCTCTCTCGAAGCTCGTAGAGTTCGTAGGCGATGCAATAATTGTTGCCCACAATGTCGATTTTGACCGCACCTTCACCACCCACAAAGATTCAGGTGCAGCGCTCCTAAACAATATTTGGATCGACTCATTAGATTTGTCTCGAATAGCGTTACCGAAGTTGCGCTCTCACCGTCTTATTGATTTGGTGCATACGTTTGACGCGCCCATATCAACCCATCGCGCCGATGCAGACGTTGAAGCAACGTGTGTTGTTTATCGAATATTGCTTGCTGCAATTGCAGTGATGCCTCCTGAGCTCGTAAAAGAAATCGCATCAATGGCAACAGCCGAGCAATGGTCGACAAGCTATGTTTTCAAAACAATGGCTGCCAAGGAAAACGAGGACGCCGGGCGTTTTTCCCTGCGCACGATGCGCAAAAAGCGCGTTTCTGATTTGGGGAAGCTTAAAGCTAAGGTCGACGCCGAGCAGATAGCTTCCGATCCACTGCAATCGTTCGACTATCCGACAAAAGAAGAAATAGCGGAAGCATTTTCAAAAGACGGCCTTCTGGGCGCTATATATGCCGATTATGAGCCGCGCTCAGAGCAGCAGGACATGTCGCAGGCTATCGCGGAATCTTTCTCAAGGGGAGAAAACCTTGTTGTGGAAGCAGGAACCGGCGTAGGCAAATCGATGGCCTATCTGATTCCTTCGGTGCTCATGGCAAAGAAGAACAATATAACCGTTGGCGTGGCAACAAAAACAAATGCGCTTCTCGATCAATTGGTGTATCAAGAGCTGCCCTCTTTGGGACGAGCGCTTGTTGAAACCGCAGATCGTTTAAATCTGCCGGCAACGATGGCCAAACCACTTGCGTTTGCGTCTCTCAAGGGCATTGCTCATTACCCCTGTCTTCGTAAAATTGGAAACATAGTTGACAACGGCCCTGGTATGAGGCTGGTTGCAGGAAAAGAATGCTCGCAAGCGCCAGCATTGGCGGCCTTGCTTTCATTCGTTGAGCAATCTGAGTTCGATGATATTGATACGCTAAAAATCGATTATCGAACTCTTCCGCGTTACGCCATCACATCAACGTCAACCGACTGCCTTAAGCGCAAATGCCCCTATTTTGGTTCGATGTGCTTTGCTCATGGCGCTCGCCGCAGAGCAGAAAATGCTGATGTGGTTGTTACCAATCACTCGCTCCTTTTTAGCGATCTGGCAGCCGAAGGAGGTCTTTTGCCGCCAATTCGCTACTGGGTGGTTGACGAGGCTCATGACGCTGAGCCGGAAGCACGACGCGCATTTACCGCAACTGTCGATTGCGCGAACTTGTTGCGCATATGCGACAAAGCTTCGGACCTTTCGAGTTCGCGTAACGTATTTGCCAAAACCGAAACCAAGGTAGCAAGCGTTCCGGCCGAAAGCATTACCATACTTTATGCGCTCACGGGAAAATGCAAACAAGCTGGTGTAGCGTTTGCCCAAGTGGCAAGAGAGTTTGCTCAACATGCCAAAGATCTTCTGTATTTTGACACCAGCAAGAACAAAAGCTATGAGCGCATAGAGCTGTGGCTGAACGCAGAAATAAGAAAAAGTTCAGTATTCGAAGACCTGCGCACCCGCGTTCATTTCATGAACGAAGCAGCTGACAAGCTTATAACGGCAAGCCAGGAATTAGTTGCATATTTGGAAGGCATAGAAGAAGCCGCCGAAGTGCAGCGCGAGATAGCAACGCTTGCGCTTGAGCTCAAAGAGTTGCGTTCGTCCTCGGAAATTATTTTCGATAGTGCATCGGATTTGTATGCGTTCCAAGCAACGTTGAATAGGAAGCGCGACAAAATCGAGGATTCGTTTGAAGCCTTGCCGCTTGATATCGGCGAAAAGTTGAACGAAACGCTGTACGTGAGAACGCATTCAATTGTTTATGCCTCGGCAACGGTGACGGTGAACAAAAAGTTCGACGCTTTTGCGCGAACGATGGGTTTGGGTGCAAGCGAGTATTCGCCATATTCGTCGTTGCAGCTTGATTCAAGCTTTGATTTTGATAACAACATGATCGTGTATGTGGTAAAAGATATGCCCGAGCCCAATGCGCCCAGCTATTTGCCGATGCTCGAAAAGCTGCTCATTGCCGTGCACCTTGCCCAACATGGCTCGATGCTCACCCTGTTCACTAACAGGCGCGAAATGGAAAAATGCTTCGAAGTTGTCCAGCCTGAGCTGAAAAAAGAGGACCTTCGTTTAATTTGCCAAAAATGGGGCGTCTCTATTAAGGGTTTGCGCGACGACTTTATCGCTGACGAAACGTTATCGCTTTTTGCGCTTAAGTCGTTCTGGCAAGGCTTTGACGCTCCCGGCGCAACGCTGAAAGGCGTAATTATCCCTAAGCTTCCTTTTGCGCGCCCAACGGACCCACTGTTTTGCGAGCGCGCCGTGCATGATGACAACGCATGGCGGCATTACGTTCTTCCCAAAGCGGTTATTGAAACAAAGCAGGCAGCAGGAAGGCTTATACGCAAGGCTGATGATACGGGCGTTCTCATTCTTGCTGATAAAAGGCTTCTTACCAAGAACTATGGCAAGTCGTTTTTGGGATCGCTGCAAAGCAAGACAGTACGTGTGTGCACCATAGATGAAATCGCGCAGGCGCTGTCTTTGATGAGCGCGAAACGATAAAAAAGGCTATCAGGGCACATGAAGCGCAAAAAAGACGCCGTAAATAAAGCAGCTCACATAAAGGCCAACACGCTTGGCACTTCTAACGAGCTGTCTTTCGACGTTCTTGAAGCTGCAAAAAATAGGCTCGACAGTAAAGACGGCCTGTCCAACGAGGTAGTAATTAAAAAGCCCGGAAAGAGTGTCGGAGTAATATCCCTGCTCTTTTCCAAAATACCTTTCCATTCACGAAAGGACACCGAAAACGGTGCCGTTGTGCCTTCAGCAGATGCGTCAACAGGGCAGACGGTGCAGCTTTCTAGTGCGGTCCAGGGTGACAAACTTGATTCTAAGAAAGCATCGAGCAGCCCCGAGACGCTCTCGTTTACGCCAATAGCTTCATCTGCTGGATTAGCGGGCACTACGCTGCCCGATTCCAGTGGCTCAGGCCGCAAAAAGCGTAAAAAGGAAAAAAAGCAAGCAAGCGAAGCCGCGCGTAAACCGTTGCTAACCGAAGAGGATACTCGGATAGAGATTGATCGCCGCAAGAAGATTCGTCGGCGCCATCGTGTTCGTGTCCGTCTTGCCGCGGCCGTTGTGATATTTGCAGCGCTTGGCGTGGGCGGATATATGATTGCTCAGCAAATTCAGCTCCGCACCGATCAGAGCTCAACGTTCGACAGTGCGGTAAGTGCTATCTCAGAAGTTGACACCGATCTCGTCGTACTCGACGAATTGTTGGCAAACCCGTTAGTAAAAGTAACTGATCCTCAATGGCCGGAAACGCGGGAGCGACTCAATTCGATGCGCGACAAACTTGGCTCCTCGGTGAAGAAGGCAGAAATTCTTGCCGAGGAAGGGAGCACGAATGAATTGCGTGTTGCGGCGCGGCAAATAATCGTCGCATGTGAGGCCCGTCAAGCGATGATTGACGTCGGCGAGCAAATATTTACCGAAGCGAGCAAAGCGAACGATATCAGTGCGCAGCTCGATTCCACCTGGGCGACGGTTCTCACCGCCGATTCAACAGCTCGCGCGGCAGCTGAGTTGTTGGGGAGTTCAACGCTCGATGGCCCCATGCAAGAAGCAATTGCAAAATTCGAAGATGCATCATCCCAGTTCAATGAGGCATATCAGGAAATCGAACGCATCGAAGAGGGTTATGCAAATATAGATTTGTCCTCTTATAAGGCGTATTTGGCCTATCGAATTGAGGCAGTTGGGTACGGCATCCAAACGGCCCAAGCGCTTGTTAATCGTGATAAAGCTTCTGCAAGCGCTTTTGCGGAGCTTTTCAATTCAGCAGATGGAGCTGCTGTGACAGCAGCAACGGCCTTGCCTTCCACGTTCAAAACTCCCGTAGAGAACGCATTTAACGCGAATATAGCTCAATACCAACAGCAGTACAGCGAAGCGAGACTCAATGCGAGTGCCGCCGATGACGTTATTCGAGATTATTTGGGCGTTCACAATAAATAGCGTATACTTATCTTAATTATGTGCAGATGTATCTGTGCGCATCGCTTATAACCGGAAGGCAGATTCATGGCTCAGCAAATAGACCATATTGAATACATGTCGCAAGAAATAGGGCCTCGTCCTGCGGGAACCGAAGAAGAGCAACAAACAGCGTTGTACATTGCCGACACGCTTCAAAACGAGACCGGCTTTTCTGCAGTCGTTGAGGACGTGGTGAGCTCTTCAAATGTTAAATCGCCCAAGGCAATCTGCTCTATTGCCACAATTTTGGCCTGCCTTGTAGCACTTATCTTCCAGGGATTTCTCCTCCCAGCTCTTTTCATCGCCCTTATAGCCGGCGTGCTGTATGCAGCTGAGTCCATGGGTTATCCCCTGCTCACGAAAACGCTTGCACGTGGCGCAAGCCAAAACGTTGTTGCGAAATACGAGCCGGCCTCGCAGGCTGGTTCGAAGCGCTCACGCAAGATCATTCTTGTTGCCCATTACGATACGGGCAAAGTTAAGCCAAAGCCGGTGGCTCTGTTGGACTCACTTCCCGTGCCGTGGGATATGGTGAGCTTCGTCGCGATGCTTTTCATTCCCTTCTACCTGCTTTTGAAGCTGCTCTTCTTTGCTGCGCCTACTGGTGTCGCAGCTGTTATAATCAACTTCATTCTGATTATCGCGATGATAGCTGCGGTATTGCCCGCGGTGCGTGCAATCTTGTATCGCATGGCTCCTTACAGCGACGGCGCAAATGACAACGCCGCAGGTGTTGCCGTCATGCTCGAGGTAGCCAAAAACATTTCGACTGGTCTTATGAACGAGAGCGAGATTGACGAGCTCGAAGAAGACGCTGTTATTCATGGCGAAGAGGCAGCTTTTGAGAATGGACTTGTTCCGGAGGGCGCCGATCTTGTTTATCATGCCGAAGAAACCGCAAGTCATCAGGATGAGCCGCAATCTGCTGCCGACAGCTTAGCTGCTGCGAAGGCCGCAATCGCCGCACTTACAGGTACTCCTGTTTCAACCACTACGTATATTAATGAAAACGAAAGTCACGCTGCGTATGACAGCTATGACGAGCCGCAAGCACAGAGCTACGAAGATGCTGCTGATTACGGAACGCCTGCAGGCGATGAGTACGACCAGCCTTATACCGTGCCCGCGGAGGAGTCTCCTGTCTATGAGCAGCAGGCTGCCCCTGACCCTGTAGTTGAAGATAGCGAGCCGGCTATCGCGCTTAACGGAGATGTTCCACGTGAAACACTCGCTCAGCAAGCAACAGCGGCAGCAGCTGCAGTAGCCGCTGCGCATCAAGTAGCTGCGCCTGCGCAAAGCGAAGAATCGAACCTTCCCGATTGGTACATAGAGGCTCAGCGCAAGGCAAAGCGCACGCCGAACAAAGTGAAACATGCTCAGCGTTCTCGCTATGCTGACGCCCTTGATGCTGCGGTTAATACCTCCGCATCGTATTTCGACGAGGCTAACCGTCTTGTTGAATCTGAAAGCGAAGAGCGCATTCGTGCCCGTTCCGCAGACATCGTCGAAGTTCTCCCGCCTGCATTGGAGCAAACTCGCTCGGCGGCGAACGCTGCACATGCCAGCGCAACCTCGGCCGCAAACAACCAAGCGGCCGATCAAAGCCCATGGAATGTGATTGTTTCACCTGCGGCACAGCAATCCCAAGTGGACGCATCCCAGCAGGATGCTGAACAGCCCGCAGCCCAGCGCGCAGATCAAACCGACATCGTTGCAGATGCGCCCCAGGCACCTGCAAACATTGATGCGACATCGGAGCCGGCAGACGCCGCGCAAGCAGAACCTGCAGCTGAAGCCCCCGCGGTAACTCCTGGCGGTACCACCGCAATGGCTCCCATAACCTTTACCGCTGAGGAACTTGCTGCATTTGGAGCAAGCTCGAAGGCGGTATCGTCAGCTGCTCAAGATGCATCCTCTATGGATAGCGAAGCTCCCGATTTTGTGCCAATGGGTCAGCGCGCACCTCTTGCTGATGCTGTGGACAAGAGTGGCGCTAAAAACCGCTTGTCCATGTTGCCCGCAATTGACCTCGCCAATCCTTCAAGTGCAGCGCAAGATGTTCCATCGCGTTCAGGCGCTATGCGTTCCCTGCGCACTAATCTTCCCTCGTTCAGCGGTTCTCTTGAACGTATCGAATCCGAAGACGAAGCCCTTGCTCCAAGTGTCAATGCGGTTGGCTCATTTGGTGCCTCTGGCGCTACCGGTTCTTTTGAGCCCGTTGGCGAAGAGCTTTTCGAGGACGTTGATCCCGAAGATATCTATATCGATGATGCCGATGAGTCTGATTTCGAGGACAACTACACCGAAAGCGGCGCATATGCCGGCCCTGGTTATGTTGACATGCCGAAGTCGCGCGTACGTCGTTTCCTCAGCAAATTCCATCTGGGCAAAAAGAACGAAGAGCTTGATGAGTCGCCGCAAGAGTGGCTTGAGGTCGAGGATGAGTTTGATCCTCGCGAGGTAGGAAAAGAGCGTGGCGGTTGGGAGAGCTTCCGTGATGAGGAAGTTCGCAGCCGTCGTGATCGCGATTATGCGCCCGAGGCCGACGCCTACGCTGATGACTACTATGAAGGCGACAATATGGTCGATCCTTATGCCGACGATTTCGACGACGAACCCGAACCTCCTGCACGCAGAAGGCGCAGTTCACGTCGCTGGGAAGGCGGTGCCCTGTCGCGCGTTCGCTTGGGCCATGTTGATACAAAGTCGCATGAAGGCAGCGACGGTGAGTATGCTGGTGAACAGGATTCTGAAGCTATTGAAATGCCTGAGGAGATCAAGCAGATTTATCAATTCAGGAATCCTGCTTTCCCGACCGAAGTATGGTTCGTCGCGCTTGGCTCAGAGCTTGAGTACCATGACGGCATGAAAGCCTTCATCGAGGAGCATCGTAGCGAATTGCGCGGAGCAGTGTTCATTGAGCTGGAGGCCCTTGGCGCTGGTGAGTTGGCGCTTGTAGAAAGCGAAGGCGCCCTCGTTCAGAAGCGTTCCTCTTCGCGCATGAAGCGTTATCTGCAGAAAGTTTCTCGCGCAACGGGTATATCGTTTAGCACCATTGCTATGCCGGGCAATGAAAGCGCTGCGTCCACCGCGATTGCAGGCGGAATGCAAGCACTGCACCTGGTAGGAGCGGATGGCAACGGTAAGGCTCTTGCCAATGATGGCGAAGACGTACTCGAGAACATCGATATCGATACGCTTGAAGCGAACACCTATTTCGTTGAGGAGCTCATCAAGAGCATCTAATCGTCGGGAATTGCAATAGACGCATTAAGGGGCCGTTTGTATAACGGCCCCTCTTTTTGAATTAACAAATAGCCGGGAGCGCAGTGGTAGATTTTTGACAGCCGGAACACGATGATGCCTTTTGTGCTAATCGGGAGCGCAACGATACCCATGCGACAGCCGAGAGCGCAACGTCACCTTTTGTTTGCTCAGAGCGTAACGATTACTTTCGAGAACGGCTGGTTGCACGACGAGCGAATTGTTTTCGAATGGCGAAAACTAGCTGCTGCACCAACAAGGCAAAGCGGGGCGCAACAAGGGCAAGCCGGCGCTTATCGAAAACGCAATTTGCCTCAGGAAAAGAAAAACCTCGGACTCTTGTGCAGGTATCCCGCCGCGTGTTCCGTAGGTTATCCGGGCAAAAGAAAAGGCCACGGAAGAAACCGTGGCCGTGTTGATAATGGAGCGGGTGACGGGACTCGAACCCGCGAATGCGAGCTTGGGAAGCTCGTGCCTTACCACTTGGCGACACCCGCATATCGCGGAATAATAGCACATCTGAGCATAAGCAGTCTGCGCAATGGGTAAACTACAAGAGCACACTAAAATTGCAACCGTACGGAAGCGACAGCTATCTCCTTTTGAGATTGCGCGGAAGCAATCGCGCTCTCCTTTTGCAATCGTACGGCCGCGATCGCATTTTCGTATGCGGTTTTAAAACTGCAGGAGTGTGCGAAACGGAAGTTAGGATACGTCATGAACAATGCCGCAGAAACCGCCTTTAAAAAGAAGGCTTGCATATTTGACCTTGACGGGACGCTTTTGGACACGCTTCCCGACTTGGTGCTGCTTACAAACAAAATTTTGGCAAAACATGGCTATCCCACCTATACCAAAGAGCAAATCAAAAGCTTTGTAGGCAATGGCAGCCATGCGCTCATGCGCCAAGCGGTCCCTTCAACTGAACCTGAGGCAAAAGTGGAGGAGGCGCTGCAGGATTGGAAGAGCTCTTACAAAAACCAAGGGATAAATACCTCAGAACCTTATCCGTTTATGGTCGAGACGCTAACAAAACTCAAACAGAAAGGCGTCCTTTTGGGTGTCCTTTCCAACAAATTTAACGAAGGTGCCATTGCGTTAATCAACGAAAAACTACCGAACATGTTCGATGTGGTACAGGGCGAAAGTCCTACATGCCCCAGAAAACCAAATCCGCAAGGGCTTCTTAGCATGATTGACCAATTGGGCGTGAAAAAAGAGCACGTTGTTTACGTCGGTGATTCTGGTGGCGACATGAAGACATCAAAAGCGGCGGGAGTGCATGCTGTTGGTGTTTCGTGGGGCTATCAACCGGTTGAAACGCTGTGGGAGAACGGGGCCGATGAGGTAATAGCGGACCCGCGCGATTTGCTTGAAATAGTCGAATCTTTATAACAACTGGCAATCTTGCACAAGGTAGAAACGGCCAAGCCGTACAATAAGTGCACTCAATGCGACAACGCTGCGAAACTATAGGAAAACGCAGATAACCAACTGCCTAAAGAACGTTGGATCCCTGTAAGTAAGAGATCGCATGCGGTATATGCGATTAACGGAAGGAGCGCTCATGGCAAACGTGGAAGCTTTGCTCGAGGAATGGCTTTTGAAGGTCGCCGATCCGGAGCTTAAGGCACAACTTGAAGAAATGAAGCAGGCACAGGATCCGAATGCTATCAAAGACGCCTTTTTCCAGGACCTTTCGTTCGGCACGGCTGGTTTGCGCGGAATCATCGGTGCAGGCACCAATAGGATGAACGTCTATACGGTTGGTCGCGCGTCTCAGGGATTCGCGGATTACCTGAACGCCCACTTCGATAATCCGTCGGTTGCAATAGGGCGCGACAGCCGCAATAAGGGTGAAGACTTCGTTAAGCGTGCCGCTGAGGTATTTGCTGCAAACGGCGTCAAAACGTACATTTACCCCCGTATCGAGCCGGTGCCGGCCCTGTCATTTGCCGTGCGCGATTTAGCCTGCTCAGGCGGTGTGTGCGTAACCGCAAGTCATAATCCTGCCGCCTACAACGGCTACAAAGCGTACGGTCCTGATGGCTGCCAAATAACCACGCAGGCCTCCAAGGATATTTCGGCGGCAATCGAGTCGGTCGACATGTTCGACGGCGTAAAATCCCAGCCATTCGAAGCGGCGCTCGAAAGCGGTATGGTGAGCTGGATCGCAGATGACACGCTCGATCGTTACGTTGATGCGGTGTTGGCGCAGTCGGTGGCGCCGTCGACAACCGGTAACGAGTTGCCCTTGAAGCTTGTTTACACGCCGCTCAATGGTTCGGGCATGGAGTGCATGAGCAAGGTGTTCGAGCGTATCGGGGTAACCGATGTTACCGTTGTGCCCGAGCAGCAGTATCCTGATGGCAATTTCCCGACGTGTCCGTACCCGAACCCCGAGATCAGGGAGGCCCTGGATTTGGGCATCGCTTTAAGCGAGCAGGTGAAGCCCGATTTGCTTCTTGCGACTGACCCTGATGCCGACCGCGTTGGAACTGCGGTACAAGATGGCGATGACTACTTGCTGTTCACTGGTAATGAAGTTGGCATACTTTTGTTGGACTACGTTGCGAAAATGCGTCAAGCTCGTGGCGAAAACCTGAGTGACAAATATGCCGTTTCTACCATTGTTTCGTCGGTGATGGTGGACGCATTGGCCAATTACTACGGCTTTACCTCCAAGCGGGTGCTTACTGGTTTCAAGTACATAGGCGAGTTCATCGGCAAGCTTGAAGCGTTGGGCCAAGCCGATCGCTTTATCTTTGGCTACGAGGAAAGCTACGGCTACCTGAGCGGCACTCATGTGCGTGATAAGGACGCCATCAATGCATCCTTGCTGCTGTGCCAGATGACGCAATACTACAAACAGCAAGGTCAAACACTGGCCCAGGCGATGCGCGCTTTGTACGACAAGTTTGGCTATTTTTACAACAAAACGTTGTCGTTCTCTTATCCTGGAGCAGACGGTTCGGCACGTATGGCTCAAATTATGGGTGCACTGCGCAGCGACGCCCCTTCGAAGATTGCTGGAAAAGCTGTCGAAAAGGTGGTTGATTATGCCGAAGGGATTGATGACCTTCCCACGGCCGACGTGGTGGAGTTCAATCTTGCAGGCGGCGACAAGGTAATCATTCGCCCCAGCGGAACAGAACCCAAGATCAAAGCCTATCTCTTTGCGCGCGGGGAAACTGCGGAAGAGGCAAACGAGCTTATAGCCGCGTATCAAACAGCCGCAGAGGAGATGCTGGGGTAAAGCGCCTGCTGCAAAACAATGCTTGTGGGATGCCGGCCGCTGGAAATGCCAGTTTGGCCGGCATTTTCATACGTCTTTAGGTAGGCTTTCGGCTCCCATGCTGCCAGGTGGACCGATAGCTGCCAGAAAACACAGTGCTATACCAACTGTTCCTAGCGAAGCAGCATGTACGGCTCAACTTCCAATGCTTGCGCAAGTTTCTCGACAGTATCAAGTCGTGCATACGTGCGACAGTGGACAATATTGTAAAGCGATGTTGGCTGTATGTTGGCAATCCGACAGAGTTTCGCACGCGATAGACCGCGTTTTGTCCGTAAGTGTTCGACATTCTCGCCGAATCGCTGTATAAGAACACGTGAATTCGTGTTGGAGGAGCCGCTGCGCGCCCTTATTCGTCGCGTGAGCATGACGCGCATTCCTTGATCGTTCATCGATATGTCAACACGCGTCTGATTCATATAAAAGAAACTAATATAACTTATAATATTTGATATTACTAAAAGATACTAAAATAGTTAAAACAGACCGTGTGATATCGTTTGCGCTACAGCTGTACCCTAAAACACGTTTTCCAGAGGCAATAGCCGCCTCCTCGCAACTCTTTGTCAATGCGCTCCTATGAACCCTCCGTTTACTCCACGTGCCTTTTTTATGGTGTATGGCACCCGATGATAGAATTTAATCGGCTATCACTACACAAGGAGGCATTTCATATGGCTACAAGAGACAATCGCAACCAGCGCCCCTCGGTGCGGGCGCGAACAAGCGGTTCGGCTCCCAGCCGTACTCAACGCGCTCCGCGTTCTGCTGCCAACAATGCGGCGCCTCGTCAGGCACGCAATGTGAAGGCCCCCACTTCAACCGACGATTTCGCGCGTTATTCTCGCAACGCGTATGGTTCAGGCGGCAACAACGTGCAACCGGTTGCACAAGGTTCGTTCCGTGCGGCATACGACCCCAACGCAACTTCGCGCGGTGGCCGCGTAACGGCTCAGCAGTATTCGCGCAACGGCAGCCAGTATCAATCGGGCAAGAAAAAGGGCACGGGCAAAAAAGTTGCTATCGCACTGCTCATCGTGCTTGTCCTGCTTGTGGCTGGCGCCGCAGTGGCAACTGCAATGTACATCAATAACATCAACGACACTCTCAAGGGCAACAAAACCGAAGAAGAGCTGGCGGCAATCGATCAGCAGTTAACCGCAAGCAAAACGTTCAACGCCCCGTTCTACGTTATGCTCATCGGTTCGGATGCGCGCGTTGATGACGAATCAATGGGTCAGCGCTCCGACACCAACATCGTTGCGCGCGTCGATCCAACAACCAATAAGGTTACCCTCGTGTCCATTCCGCGCGACACTATGATTTCGCTTGATGGTGTGGGAAGAACCAAGTTCAACGCAACCTACTATTACGATGGTGCGGCTGGCGTAATCCGCGAAGCAAAGAAGCTCACCGGTGTAGATATTGCCCATTATGCCGAAGTTGACTTTGACGGCCTTATCGCTTTGGTAAATGCCGTGGGTGGCGTAGACGTATACGTTGATGAGCGCATCGAAGACGAGGATGCGGGCGATATTATCATCGAAGAAGGAGAGCAGCATCTTGATGGTGCGGCGGCATTGGTGTTCGCGCGCAGCCGCGCTTACGCCGACGGTGACTTCACGCGCGTTTCCAACCAGCGAAAACTCATCCAGGCAATCGTCAACAAGGTTATGAGCATGCCGATCAACGACCTTCCCAGGGTTATTCAGGCGGGCGCGCAATGCGTTTCCACCGACCTCACCGTGCAAGATCTTCTTGATATCGCGCTTCAAATGCGCGAGAACGAGGGCGGCATGACCATTTACTCGGCAACCATCCCGGCGGGAGTCGACATGATCGATGAAATCTCGTACGTAATCGCTGATACGGCGGGTACCAAAGAGATGATGCGGATAGTCGATGAGGGCGGCGACCCCGCGGAAGCCGGCTATTAAGCGAAACCCTGCGCTTCGCTTAGCGGAAGCGCACACTACGCACAACAAGGGCCTCTGGATGCGATGTCCAGAGGCCCTTTTCATTTGCAGAAAGTCGCTCGAATTACAGCTGGGCGAGCGCCTGTTCAATATCGGCGATGATATCCTCAGCTGCCTCAATGCCGCAGCTCATACGCACCAAATCGGGCTCCACGCCTGCAGCCGCCAGCTCTTCGTCGCTCATTTGGCGATGCGTGGTTGAAGCTGGGTGCAAACAGCACGTGCGCGCGTCGGCCACGTGGGTGGCGATGGAGGCAAGCTTCAGGTTGCTCATGAACTGCTGCGCCGCTTCACGGCCGCCGGCGACACCGAAGCTTACAACGCCGCAAGTTCCGTTGGGCAAATACTTCTGCGCAAGCGCGTAGTAAGGATCGCTGGGCAAACCCGCATAGCGCACCCAGCTCACCTTCGGATGAGCCTCAAGGTAGGTGGCCACAGCCAGGGCGTTTTCGCAGTGAGCGCGCACGCGCACGTGCAGGCTCTCGAGGCCCAAATTAAGCAAGAACGCATTTTGGGGAGAAGGGATAGCGCCCAGGTCGCGCATGATCTGAGCGGTTGCTTTCGTGATGAACGCCCCTTCCAGCCCAAAGTCTTTTGCGTATGTCACGCCGTGATAGCTTTCGTCGGGCGTGGTGAGCCCGGGATACTTGTCGGCATGAGCCATCCAGTCGAACGTGCCGGAATCAACGATGGCGCCGCCAACTGCGCTTCCGTGACCATCCATGTATTTGGTTGTTGAGTGGGTGACAATGTGGGCACCCCACTCAAACGGCCTGCAGTTAACCGGCGTTGCGAACGTGTTGTCCACGATGAAGGGAACACCGTGGCGTTTTGCCGCCGCTGAAAACTTTTCGAAGTCGAGCACGGCCAATGCGGGATTGGCGATGGTTTCCCCAAAGAGTGCGCGCGTGTTGGGCTTAAAGGCCGCATCAAGTTCTTCCGGCGTGCAATCAGGGGAAACGAAGGTTGATTCGATGCCCATCTTGGCCATGGTAACGGCAAGCAGGTTATAGGTTCCGCCGTAAATGGCCGAGCTGGAAACAACGTGGCTTCCCGCTTCGCATATGTTGAACAGGGCAAAGAAGTTGGCAGCTTGGCCCGACGACGTAAGCATGGCCGCCGTGCCGCCTTCAAGCTCGCAGATTTTGGCGGCTACGGCGTCGTTGGTTGGGTTGGCCAGGCGGGTGTAGAAATACCCGGATTCCTCAAGGTCGAACAGGCG
>JAZQAV010000002.1:0-21591 GCA_045545435.1 Eggerthellaceae bacterium
CAGACCACCGATGATGTTCATGATGATCTGCCTGAAGGCGTTGTTGATAGCTTCCTCGGTTTGCGTGTAACCGATGAGCAGGAACGAGCAAACCGTGGTTACTTCCCAACCGGTGAACAGCCAGCTCATGTTGTCGGCAAAGACGATCACGAACATTCCGGACAGGAAGAGGTACATGATTGCGAAGAACTGGTTGCGGCGATCTTTGGCACCTTCGGGCTCATGCTTCTGGAAGTCGATCATGTAACCAAGGGCGTAAACGGTGATGCCGCTGCCGATGATGCCGATGATCAGCGCCATGATGATGCTGAGCGAGTCGATGTAGAGACCCTTGGCAACAGAAATGGAGCTGCCGAAGCCAAATTCGAAGACCATCGAACCTACGACCTGAATAAGGGCAAGAAGCGTCACAAGCGGATTCTTGTACTTAATCGAGTAGTAGAGGATGGCAACGCAAAGCAGGACGCTTACCACTGCGCAGCAGATGTTCACAGCTTCAGATTCGAAGGTGAACGGCGTCCAACCTGCTCCCAAATAGCTTATAGCCAAAGCTATAGAGAGCACTCCTATTGCGGCCGCGGCAACGCACACGAGCACGTTGCGAATCCCGTCTGCCTTCAAAACCAGCAGAAGGGCGGCGACAACAAGTGGGAGTAAGATCAAAGTTCCGATAAGAATCATGTCTCTCCTCCGTTAGTCGACCTATAAGGAACTTCCCCCTGAGAGTATTGGCGTATGCGCTGCACCCTCTATGCAAAATGCAATGCCACACTCTCATGTGCTTGATAAGCAATGTAGAACAATTAATTAGTAAGCGGATTGTTTAATACGTCATGCCGCGCGTTGCTTCGGTAAATGGGCGATAGTCTATGCCTATGGGTAAACTTTGCACACAACTTGAACACATTACGGCTCGGCAACGGTTCAAAAACAACTTTTCAAAGCGGCAATAGAGGACTCTTACGTTTAAGAGAGCCAGGCCTTCCCCAGCGCACGAATACCCGGTTCGATGTCGTCAAAGGCAATGGACGAAAAGCCGATCATCACGCTGCGCGACTCCGTTTTCCTATCCAAATACATACGCTGGGTACCATATACTTTCACGCCCTGTTCAAGAGCCGAGGCAAGAAGTTGTTTCTCGTCCATTCCGTTTTGCACCGTTACATATAAATGCATACCGGTGTCAGCACCGGATATGGTAACCATATCGCCGAAAACCTCGTTCAAGCAGCGCACGAGCTCATCATGGCGACGATGATTGCCCTTTGCCGTTTTGCGCACATGGGAATCCCAATACCCCTGCGCAATAAACGACGCAAGCACCATCTGGTCAAGCCACGAAACCGTTGGGTGAGCATAGTTGTACAAATCCCAGTAGTGCTCGAGGATTTTAGGCGGAAGCGCCACGTATGCAATGCGCAAGCTTGGCGAGAGCACCTTCGAGATATTGTTCATATATATGACGCGACCGAACGCATCAAAGGACTGCAGCGAGGGAACCGGGCTCGTCGCATAGCGGAACTCGTTGCAACTGTCGTCTTCAATGATATAGGCATCATTTGCTTCAGCCCACTTCAAAAGCGCAATTCGCGTTTCAAGCGACATGAGCGCACCGGTTGGGAACTGATGGGACGGCGTGGTGAACACAATGTTCGGTTTATAGGTATCAAGCGCTTCCAAAAATAAATCGGATTCCTTCCCCACCGCCAAGGGCACCATCGGAACGCCCAAACGTCGCGCCACTTCGTGCACCGTCGCGTAGCCAGGATCTTCCACGCCCAGTACCGCATCGCTCCCTCTAAAAAGCTGCAGAAGGGTTGAAAGCGCCTCCCCTGTTCCCGATTGCAAAATTATTTGCTCGGGAGCGCAAACAACGCCGCGCGTTCGAGCCACCAAACGGCTCAGCTCAACTTGAAGGGCGCTGGTTTGATCGGTATAGCTGTAGCGCGCGAGCTCAGGAGAATTGCGCAAATACAGCACATCGTCGCTCAATTTGCGCCAAACCTTAACCGGAAACGAATCGGGCTGAAGGTTTGCATAGGAAAAATCGTAGCGAACCGTACTGCCACTGCGATTCTCAACGTAAAAGGCCAGCTTGTCGCGGGCGTCACTAAGCTCTTTAATCGCATTGGCATCAGCTTGGCGCGCCAGTTTGAAATACTCAAGATCAACGGGGGCCACAACATACCCCGATCGCGGAACATTCCTCACGAAGCCCTCCGTTGCAAGCTGCAAATACGCCTGCTCTACGGTGGTATGCGATACGGAAAAATCGTCGGCCAGCTTTCTAATCGACGTAAGATGCTCGCCTTCAACCAGCTGACCCGTCGTTATCATTTCTCGGATTTGCTCGTATATCTGCCGGTAAAGCGACTTTTCGCTCCGAGGGTCCAGGTGCAATAGAATTTCGGCCTTCTTTTTTGCGCACATGAAAATTATCCCTTCTGCCCGTATCAATCATACGCATTCTGTCCGTTTTTCCCTGACAGTTTGCAGTCTACCCTGTCCTCAAGTGAATGAGAAGAGGAGGAGGGATTTCATGAACGAAACCAATCGCAATTCACTTGCCCACGCAACGAGCATGTCTCGTCGCAGTTTCGTAAAAGCCGCTGCGGCAGTTGGAGCCGTGGGAGCAGCTGCAGGCGGAATGGCTACCGCAAAATCTTGGCTGGCACCATCGCAAGCGCTCGCCGCACCCGAAGAGCGCATCGCCTACACCTTCCACCAGTCGCTATGCAATGGCAACTGCAGCTTAAAATGCACCATTCGTGACGGTCGTTTGTGCAAGGTGGAACCAAACGATATGCTTGGCGCGGAATATTCAATGTGCTGCGCACGCGGCATGTCGGAAATTCAGCACATCTACGGCGAAACAAGGCTGCAAACCCCGCTTCGACGCGTCGGCGAGCGCGGTGAAGGCAAGTTCGAGGCGATCAGCTGGGACGAGGCCATGAAAGAAATTGGCGAGAAGCTGGGCGCAGTCCGCGAGAAGTACGGTAACGACAGCGTATACGTATCGCTTTCGAGTGAACCGCGCTTCGGTCTTCTTGCAGGTCTTCTTGGAGCATCCACGTACGTCGAGCCCGGCATCGACATCGGCATCGGCAACGGTTTGGACCCCGCTACCGGCCAAAACGGTTTCTATGCTTCCACCAACGAAACGCGCGATATGGTGAATGCGAAATTCATCATGATCAACGGCCATAATTTCTGTGAAACGGGAATGATGCAAGCACGCAACCTTCTCGACGCAATTGAGGCAGGCGCGGAACTGGTGGTAGTTGATCCCCACTTCTCAACAACCGCTTCCAAAGCGCATAAATGGATCCCCATCAACCCTGGTACCGATGCGGCAATGTATCTGGGAATGATTTCCTACATCCTTGAGAACAAGCTTTACGATGAGCAGTTCGTGCTCGCTCACACATCGATGCCCTACCTTCTTAAAAACGACGGCACGTTCTTGCGCTGGAGCGAGGTTTCGGGCGCTGCGCCACGCGTTGTGGAAGACACCGCCAACAAAACCACCAAGCAGTTCGATCCCTTCGTGATCTGGGACGAAAACACGAACGCACCAAAAGAATACGATGACTCATTGGCCACATGTGCACTGGTTGCCCCCGCGGCTTCGGGATATCAAACCGTGTTCACCGCAATTGAGGAAAATCAGAAGCAGTATACGGTGCAGTGGGCATGCGAAAAGACGGGTATCTCTGAGGAAGACCTTGTTTATATAGCAAAACGTTACGCCACCAGCGGAGCTTCTATGCTGGGTCTTGGCATGGGCGGCGCCGACAAGTACAGCAATGCCGACGTTTTGGGTCACGCTGTTGCCGTGATGGTTGCCCTTACCGGCAATATCGGCGCTCCTGGCAAATGCGTGGGCAGCATGCATGGCGGACGCGGCTACAGCGCATCGCTTGCTTCTTGGAAATTCCCCGACCCCAGCATGAAGGCAGCCACTCAAAAGCTTTTCGCATACGATTTCCGCACGCAGGAAAACAACGTGCATTCCGTTATCTCGGTTGGAAATACGCTCCAGCAGTTCTTCGCCAACATGAATCTCACCGAAGAATGGCTGAAAACCCTCGATTTCGTGCTCGAGATTGATATTTACCATTGCGAGAGCGTGCGCTTTGCCGACATCGTTCTCCCCGCTTGCACGAAATTCGAATGCCCCGAAGAAGTAGGCGACGTCAAGTGCGCAGCCAATCACATCATGACCGTTGGTCGCGGCTTGGATCCCCTCTTCGAGAGCAAAACCGACTTCCAAATTATGAAGGAAATCGCCAAAGCCCTCGATCTTGATTACGCCATGCCCGAAACGGCCGAAGCGTGGGTGCGCCACCAGGTTGACAACAATACCGCGGCAACACTTAAAGGCATCACACTTGACAAGGTGCTCGAAAACCACGGTCTCATGCCTTTTGTGGGCATCGAGAAACCGCGTGTCGGCTTCACCGACCAAAAATACAAGACCGAATCTGGCCGCTTGGACGTTTACTACGAAAAGATGCGCAAATGGGGCCAGAGCCTGCCGAACTGGGAAGAGTGCTCTGAGGTGTCGTCCGAGAATCCGTTGCGCTCACAGTTCCCCTACCAACTTACCCAAACGCGCAGCCGTTTCCTCATCCACTCGATGTTCTATGACGCCAAATGGATGAACCAATACCTCGACGCCCATATCGAAGTGAATCCCATCGATATGAAAAAAGAGGGTATCGAAAATGGTGCGACCATCGAAGTGCACAACGACCGCGGCTCCTTCAAATGCGCCGTCCGCGCCAATGAAGCAGTTCGCCCTGGCTCGATTCGAACCACCGAGGGATCTTGGTCGCGCAATATGAAGGACGGCAACATCCAAACCGTCACAAACGATGCGATGCCCGATCGCAGGGTTGACCTTATGAAGGGCGGCGTCACACCGTTCAACGACACGCTGGTCGCAATCAGGAAGGCATAAGGTGACCGAACATGACTAAGCTTGCAATCGCAATAAACACTGCACGCTGCATTGACTGCATGACATGCGCAAATGCTTGCAAGATGCAGAACAACGTTCCTGACGGCATGCTGTGGAACCGCGTGCTCACCGAGAACTGCGACATCATCGACGGAGCCGAGGGAACCTACCCCAATCTGAGCCGACACTTCCTGCCGTTGGCCTGCCAGCACTGCGAGAACCCGGCCTGCCAGAAGGTATGCCCCACCGGCGCAACCTACAAAGACGAGATGGGTCGCGTGGAGATCGACTACGACAAGTGCATCGGCTGCCGCATGTGCATGGCCGCCTGTCCTTACAACGCCCGCGTATTCAACTGGGCAGAACCCGTGCGCTCCGCCGGTTTCAATTACGGCGATGCGCGTGTTCCGGAGCGTCCGCGCGGCGTTATGGAGAAGTGCACGCTGTGCAAGGAGCGCACCGATGACGGCGACGTCCCCATGTGCGTTGCCTGCTGCCCCACCAAGGCACGCGTGTACGGCGACCTCGACGACCCGAACTCCGAGATCTCGAAGCTGCGCCGTGAGGGTAATGTCCGCATTCTTCTGGAAGACAAGGGCACGCGCCCGCAGGTCTTCTACGTAAGCTAGAAAGAGAGGTGCCGATAATGCAATCTAAAACTTTCGGGAAACCAGCCCTCGGCGTTTTTGCAGCACTCGCACTGGTCGGTATTGTCTGCTGGATCTTCCAGCTTATGAACGGCCTCGCCGTCACCGGCATGTCCAACGCCAACTCCTGGGGCCTCTACATCTGCATGTTCATGCTGTTCGTGGGCCTCTCAGCCGGCGGCCTCATCGTGGCCTCCTCCGCCCACGTGTTCGGCATCGAGTCGTTCAAGAGCGTGGCCAAGCCCGCCGTCATCTGCTCCACGGCCTGCATCTGCGTGGCCGGCATGCTGGTGCTGGTGGATTTGGGCGGCATAGCGCGCGTGTGGCGCATGCTCACGGGCCCCAACTTCACGAGCCCGCTTTTGTGGGACATGTGCATCATCACCATCTACCTGGTCATCAACATCCTCGACCTGGTGTGGATGCAGAAGGGCGACGAGGAGAAGGTGCGCAAGCTGTCCTACGTGGCCCTTCCCGTGGCCATCCTCGTCCATTCCGTGACCGCCTGGATCTTCGGCCTACAGATCGCCCGCGCCTGGTACACCGCCATCATGGCGCCGATCTTCGTGGCCTCCGCGCTCGACAGCGGCCTGGCGCTGCTTATCCTGGGTCTCATGCTCCTCGATAAAATCGGCTTGTCTAAGCTGGATGAAGGCCTCATGGGCACGCTCGGCAAGCTGCTCGCGACCTTCATCTGCGTCGACGCGTTCTTCATCGGCTGCGAGGTGCTCACCATGGCCTACCCGGGCGCCGGCGAGGCCGTGGCGCTCTCCGAGATGCTCTCGGGCGCGACCGCTCCGTTCTTCTGGTTCGAGGTCGTAGGTGGCCTGCTCGTGCCGTTTCTGGTGCTGGCATCGGCCAAGCGTCGCCAGAGCCGCGGCATGGTGGCAGCTGCGAGCGCGCTCGTGGTGCTCGGCGTTGCCGCGAAGCGCGTGTGGCTTCTGTTCACCAGTTTCATCCACCCCAACGTCTTCGGCGGCGCGGGCATAACCGCCGGCACGTTCGCAGCTCAATCGGACACCTCGAATATGTGGATGACGCTCGGCTCGTTCACTCCCACCCCCATCGAATGCCTCGTAGCATTGGGCGTCATCTCTGTGGGCGTACTCATCTTCATGGTATTGAGCAACCTGCTTTTGGCAAACAACCAAGAGTAATTCGCACCTGCCCCCTCTTTTCTTGGCGCGCCCGCTTCCTCTACGGGCGCGCCTTTTTGTAGACAGTGCAAAACACGTCATTGAACGCAACCCTGAGAACGGCAAAACTCTGACACCATTCGAAATGCTGCTGCGTTAGACTATCGTTAACGGTATTATCATCAAATAACTCACCGAAAGGGCCACCATGGCACATGATGAAAGCTATTGGAGCAATCTTGCTGAAGCGCTCGCTTTCTGCGGCAACTCGCTTCTCGCGCCTATGAACCAAACATCAGAAGTTGGCCTTGATCCCGCTTTTTGGAGTTCGTTCCCCACATTTGAAAACGACGAGGTTTCATCGGTCATCGAACGCTTGGCACGTTACTCAGATGCAGCTCAAACGCGCAAAGAGCAAGGGGTGAACATTGTCTCGGAAGCCTCTGTTGAGTACACGATGCTTTTCGTCGGCCCGCCCAAACCAGCCGCCGCACCGTGGGAATCGTTCTACAGCGGCCAAGGGACAACGGTTGGGTTTGGCCAGGCCACGTTCGACATGCAGCAACGCCTGCGAGAAGCTGGCCTTCAGGTTTCAAACGAAAACAACCAGTATGCCGACCATATCGGTATTGAACTGCTGTATTTGTCGGTTCTGTGCTCGCGCGTCTCAGCAGAAGATAACGACGCGCTGCAAAACGCAAGCGAGTTTTCTTCCCATATACTTGAATGGAGCGCCAAATTGCTTGGCGCAGTCGATCAGAATTCGCCAGATGGCTATATCGGGCTTGTTCTTCGCCTCGCCCGATCCCTGGCTGAACTCATTTCCTAACAAAACGGCCTGCGGAAATCCGCAGGCCTTTTAAATTTGCAGGTTTTTACAGTACCCGGCAAGCACAAAAAACAGGTCAAACGACTTTTAATCGTTTGACCTGCATGTTTGCTGGTCGGGTGAACAGGATTTGAACCTGCGACCCCTTGACCCCCAGTCAAGTGCGCTACCAAACTGCGCCATCACCCGAAATGCTGCTTACAACGTTGTGCTGCAGCGATTGAATATAGTACTTGCTTACCGAGTAGTTTTCAAGCACGAATTTAAAGTGCGGCATTTTCTCCAAATTCGGCGCATAACCGTTCGTCCACGATTATGCGGATTCGCATGATTTCATGCCGCTTCGTGCACCTGTTAAGCGCCTTTCACCTTGCGGGCAATGCGATCCGCCACGGAGACCTCATTGCGTTTATCAGGCCCCCAAAACGCGATGGCCACCATACCAGGTCCTACATGGCTGCCGATAACAGGCCCAATGGAGGCCTCAACGAAGAGTGGCGCATGCGGGCTATTCTTGGTAACCTCTTCCTCAAGGCGCTTCATGTCCTTGGGCGCATCCGCATTTCCAACCACCACATACGCGGCGCCCAACGATGCGTCAACGCGTTCGTGATACAAATCGGCAAGCTGCTTGATTCCCTTTTTGCGACCGCGGGCGATGCCCTTAATGGAAAGCGTGCCATCGGTTGCTATAAGGAGCAACGGTTTCACATCAAGCTTTGAACCCGCAAACGCAACTGACGAGGGAATACGTCCGCCGCGGCGCAGGCTTTCAAGATCGTCCACCATAAAGTACACGTTTACAAAGTATTGAGCTTCCTCGGCCCATTCAGCCAATTCCTTTGCGCTCAAGCCTCGCTCATGCTGGCGCAGCGCTTCGAAAACGATAAGGGCTTCTCCCACCGAAGCAAGGTGCGTGTCAACTACGTACAGCTCCGCCTCGGGATGCTCTTCCAAAACCATATCGCGCACGCGCATCACCTGCTCAAAATGGCCCGACAAACCTGAGCTGAATGAGAGATACACGGTTGGAAGACCGCTTTCAATGGCTTCTTCGAAACGGTCTTTGAGCATACTGAAGGTTGCACCGGCCGTTGTCGGCTGACCGCCCTTGCGCATGCGCTCGTAAAAATCATGCGGTGAAGCGGTGCTGAACAAGTCATCGAGCGATTCCTCGTCGCCAAAAAAATACGGGAACTGAATCAAGCTCACATGGTCTTTGTCAATCATCTCGTACGGCAAGTCGCAGCACGAGTCCACAATTAAATTGCAGCGCACGTCATTCATGTTATCCCTTTCATGGCGTTTTACACTTGGCTAATCATATCCCATCGCTTTTCGCTTTTCTTAAAAAACGCTTGTTCTCACGAAGGGCACAGAGCTTTAAAATGGTGCTATACATCGTTCACGACCCCACGGAAGGAAACCGCATGTACGTAGATGGATTAATGAAAATCGCGGTGGGCGATAACCCCGTTTACCTTATTCCTGCCATGGCAAACCGCCACGGTCTTATTGCGGGCGCAACGGGCACGGGCAAAACCGTTACGCTCAAGACGCTCGCGCAGAGCATGTCCGATGCCGGTATCCCCACGTTTTTGGCCGATATCAAAGGCGACGTTTCGGGCATGGCCGTACCGGGAGCTGGCGGTGAAAAACTAACCGCGCGCCTTGCGGCTATCGGCATTCACGATTACCAATATTACGGATGCCCCACGCATTTCTGGGACGTTTATGGCGAGGGCGGCATCCCCGTACGAACCACCATCACCGAAATGGGCCCCATGCTTCTTGCGCGCTTGCTGGGACTCACCGAAGTACAGGAAGGCGTCCTCAATATCGTTTTCCACGTTGCCGATGACAACGGTTACCTGCTGCTTGACCTTAAAGACCTCCGCGAAATGGTAGGCTACGTGGGCGAACATGCCAAAGAGTTCACCACTACCTACGGTCAAATTGCCACGGCATCAATCGGCGCCATCCAACGCGGTCTTCTTCAGTTGGAGGACGCCGGCGGCGATGTGTTCTTCGGTGAACCCGCTATCGACATCATGGACTGGATGACTACCGACGCCGACGGCAAAGGATACGTCAACATCCTGGATTGCGTGCGACTGGCGCAGTCTC
The DNA here is from genome assembly GCA_045545435.1 of Eggerthellaceae bacterium. Classification (GTDB taxonomy): domain Bacteria; phylum Actinomycetota; class Coriobacteriia; order Coriobacteriales; family Eggerthellaceae; genus UMGS1502. Next base: position 9,703 of record JAZQAV010000002.1, read on the forward strand.
CCCTTTTGTATTCCACCTTCCTGTTGTGGATGCTCTCCGAAATCTACGAGCGCCTTCCCGAAGAGGGCGACCTTGCCAAGCCCAAGATGTGCTTCTTCTTCGATGAGGCGCACCTTTTGTTCGACAACGCTCCCAAAGCGCTGCTCACAAAAGTCGAGCAGGTGGTAAAGCTCATTCGCTCAAAAGGCGTTGGCGTTTACTTCATCACGCAAAACCCCTCGGATATCCCCGACAGCATCCTTGCGCAGTTGGGCAATCGCATCCAGCACGCACTGCGCGCTTATACCCCCGCTGAGCAAAAGGCCATCAAAGCTGCAGCGCAAAGCTTCCGCGTAAATCCCAACTTCGACACCGAACAGGTTATGACTGAACTTGCGACGGGTGAAGCGCTCATCTCGGTGCTCGACGGCGATGGCAAGCCCACCATCGTTGAGCGTGCCAAGGTAATTGCCCCAAGCTGCTCTATGGACAAAGCACCTGATGACGCCAAAGAGTACATAACCGCTAACGACCAGTACCGCTCGAAATACGCGGTTACCATCGACCGTGAAAGCGCGTACGAAATACTGAACGCCAACGCCATTGCCGCTGCCGAACGCGCGGAAGCCGAACGTATCGCAGCGGAAGAGGCAAAGATTCGCGCCCAAGAGGAAGCGGCTGAGGCAAAGCGCATCGCCGAAGAGCAAAAGCAAGCCGAACGCGAGGCGCTCGCCGCCCAAAAGCAAGCTGAGCGTGAAGCAGCTGCAGCTCAGCGCCAAGCAGAGCGTGAAGCGGCTGCAGCGCAACGCCAAGCCGAGCGCGAAGCAGCCGCCGCGCAACGTTTGGCGGAACGCGAGGCACTTGCCGCGCAAAAGCAGGCTCAAGCGCAAAAAGAAGCTGCTTCAAAGCTGGCGAACGCCGCTCTCACCTCTATGAGCCGTTCAATCGGTACCGGTATTGCGCGCGGCATCCTGGGGCTTCTTAAAAAGTAGCAACGCTGTTCGGCATCAAGCTAGCACAAGAAACGAGGCGCCTTGCGAGGCGCCTCGTTTTCGTTTGCTATTTATAATGCTGCGCAACCAAAAGCGCAGCGGTAGATTTTGGCGCACGATCGTGCTTTAAAAAAGCCCTTTTGCCTTTCCCAGAGCAAGCGCCTTGGAAAGAACCACATCGGCAAGCTCACGCTTGCTCATGAGCGCCAGCCCCTCAAACGCAACATCATCTGCACCGGCGTGGTATACCATGGTTACGCGATTGTCGTCTGCGGCAAAACCCGCGCCGTTTCGTACGTTGTTGGCCACGATCATATCGGCGTTTTTCTCAATGAGCTTCTTTTGCGCGTATTCACGCACGTTATCCGTTTCGGCGGCAAAGCCAATAACGAATTGAGCGCCCTTTGTCTGCGCCATTGTCTTTAAAATGTCCGGGTTCTCAACCAGCTCAAGAGCCGAAAGAGCGGCGTCGTCGGTGCCCTTTTTAAGCTTGCGCTCACTTTGTGACGCAGGGCGCATATCGCTTACCGCAGCAGTGAATATCCCCATATCACAGGTGGAAAACACGTCTTGTACCGCATCGAACATCTGCTGTGCGGTTTGTACGCGAACCATGGTGACGCCTTCCACATCGGGCAAGGAAACCGGCCCGGTAACCACTATCACCTCAGCACCGCGATCGCGCGCCGCCTCCGCAAAGGCGAAACCTGTTTTCCCCGATGAAGGGTTGGACAAAAAGCGAACGGGATCCAAATACTCCCGCGTGGGACCAGCGGTAATCACAATGCGTTTGCCAGCAAGATCGCCTGCATGGCAGCGCGACAGCGCGCCTTCGATCACGCTTACAATTGCCTCCACGGGGGCCAGTTTGCCTTTGCCCACATCGCCGCATGCAAGGTAGCCCTCGTCGGCCTCAACGATCGTCATCCCCCGTTTGCGCAAAATGGCAAGGTTCTCCTGCGTTGCCGGGTTGTTGAACATGTTCACGTTCATGGCAGGGGCAATTACAACAGGAGCGGTAACCGCAAGAGCCGTCGTCGTAAGCAAATCGTCGGCTATTCCGTGGGCCAACTTGGCTGCCACATTGGCCGTGCACGGCGCAATAGCGAACACATCGGCTTCTTTTGCAAGAGATATGTGATGAATGGGATCGGATGGGTTATCGAACAGGCCCAATCCCACGGGCTCGCGCGTGAGCGTACGGAACAACGTGGGGTTTATGAACTGTGCGGCATGCTCGGTCATGACCACCTTGACGCGAAAACCGTCCTTTTGGAGCTGACGTATGATTTCGCAGGCTTTATAGATGGAAACACCACCCGTGACGCCTAACAATACCGTTTTAGGAGCATCTTCAACCATGTTTCACGCCGCTTTCGCTTGTGCAATCAGCCAATACGCAATTATTCGATGAACGAGAGCCTCCGGTAAGGGAGCCCTGGGCATATGATAGCGCATCGATGTTACGTGCGCAGTTGTTACATAAATGACGGTTGTCCGCACACGCTGGGATGTGGTGCGCGCGCCAGGCGCTCGAAAACCTCAATGCCCGCAGCAGTTTTACCGGTACTGCGCTCTTCAAGGGAGGCCAGAACCTGGGCAAGATCTGCGGGAAGGTTATCGTCGAAAGACAGCGGCTCGCCTGTCATCGGATGCTCAAAATCAAGGTGGAACGAATGCAGGAACTGACGGGCGCACCCTAAGTTTGCGCTTTCGAACCTCGGCGCATTTGCGGTGTAAACCTGCTCCCCCACCAGCGGATGACGGGCATACTCTAAATGCACGCGAATCTGGTGCGTGCGGCCGGTGTACAACTTGCAATCAATGAGCGTATAACCGTCGTCGCGCTGACGTGCCTCGAAGCGCTCCAGCACGTTGAACGTCGTCATCGCGTCGCGGGCAGAAGCGCTGTCGCGCACCGTCATGCGCGTGCGGTCCTTTGCCGAGCGCGCAATGGGCGCATCGATAAGGCCGGTATCGGTAGCTATGATTCCGTGCACAAGCGCAAGATAATGACGATTGACCGCTCGTTCTTTGATATCGTCCATGAGCGCATAGCCCGTGGCATCGTCTTTTGCGGCCAACATAAGACCCGATGTGTCCATATCCAGCCGGTGCACGATTCCCAAACGATCGAATTCGCCCTGCACATTGGCCAAATGGTCAATGCCGCAATGGTATATAAGGGCATTCACCAAGGTGCCATCATGGTGGTCGACCGATGGATGGCACACCAAGCCAATCTGCTTCGAAAGGACGATGAGATGGTCGTCTTCGAAACGAATATCAAGATCAATAGGCTCACCGCGCAAAACGGTCTTTTGGGGCTGCGCATCCTCTTCATAGACGATTGCATCCCCTGCTTTAACTTGATAGCGCTTGTTCTGAACAGTTCCGTTAACCAGAACGCGCCCCTGTTCAATTGCCCTTTGCGCGGCACTGCGACTTTCATAGCAGCCCAAAACGCCCAACAGCGCATCAAGACGGGCGCCCGCCTGATCGTAAGTTGCAACATGAATACGCGATGCAGCCATCTTAAAGCTCCTTATCGCGATCGTGCAAAAAATCAAACACTAACGCCACGAGAATGATGGCAAATCCGCACGTCACGCCAATATCGGCCACGTTGAAGACGGGGAAATCGATAAAGGCGAACTCGATGAAGTCAATGACGTAGCCCATGGTGAAGCGGTCGATGGCATTGCCTATGCCGCCTGCAACAATAAGGGACAAACCGACTGTGGCAGGATACGTAATGTTACGGCGTTCCACAAAGAAATACACCGTAACAGCAATGCAAACCAGCACGGAAAAGACCCCCAGCGCAAACGTAGAGTCGGCAAATATACCCCACGCACCGCCTGTGTTGTGGATCAGTTTGAAATCGAAGAGCCCGAAAACCGGTTCAAGATATACGTGCCCGACTATCCCCTCTTTGAAGAACTGCTTGGTTGCATAATCAAGAAGCACCCATACAAACGCAAGGGCGACAAACAGAGCGCACTTGCGGCCTTCACCTGAAGAGGATTCGGCCGCAAGCGTATCAACATCTTGTGCGCTATCGGCGATTTTGTCGTCTTCTGCGCATTCGAGCTCGCCATCTTTTATAGCGTTTACTGGTTGGCTGTTAGCCTGAGGGTCGCGCGACGAGCTGTTTTCGGAAAAAGCCTCCATGTCTGGTTGCTATTCGGCGTCTTCCGTAAATCCAATAATATCCAAAGCCTCACCGCAGCGCTGGCACACCGCAGGATGGCCCAGCACAACGCCAAGAGGACGGTAGTTCCAGCAACGAGGACATTTCTCGCCCTCGGCAGGCGACACCGTAGCTGCAAGCTGTTCGCCCTCAGCAAACGATGCCCCACTCACTACGCACAGCTCCTCAAAAGCGGGCGCACCAAGCTCAGAAAGCACCGCAACGGTAGCAGCAGGTGCGGTAAGAGCAACGGCAGCTTCCTGGCTCTTATTGATGGTTTTCGCGTTGCGCGCCTCTTCGAGAGCTTTGAGCACAACCTCGCGCGCTTCCAAAACCACCTCGAAACGCTCGATAACAGCTGCATCGGCTCCCTCGGGAATTTGCGGCACGAAATCCTGATCGCTGGGCCAACCGGCCAGCTGAACGCTTTCGGGGCGTCCCTCGCGAGCAAGAGCAGCTTTGGGATAGTTCTCCCACACCTCATCGGTGGTGAACGAAAGGATGGGGGCCAGAATGCGCACCATAACCTCAAGGACGTTCATCATCACGGTTTGAGCGCTGCGACGTGCCAGAGAAGCAGGAGCATCAGAGTACAGACGGTCTTTTGCCGCCTCCATGTATACCGCCGAAAGATCGTTTACGACGAAATCGTAAACCGCACGGTACACGTAATGGAACTTGTAATCTTCGTAGGCCTGCTCAACATCGTGCAAAAGCCTGCTTGTTTTCACCAGCATCCATTGATCGACGGGGGCAAGCTTATCCCAATCGGTTATCGCATCATTGGCATCGTCGAAGTCTGCAAGATTGGCAAGCAGGAAGCGGAATGTGTTGCGGAAACGACGATAGGTGCCCGCTACCTGCTGTAGGATGCCATCGGAAACGCGCACATCTTGAGAGTAGTCGACGCTGGAAACCCACAGACGCAGAACGTCCGCGCCGTACTTCGAAATGACCTCGGCAGGATCGACGCCGTTGCCCTTGGACTTCGACATCTTCTCGCCGTTCTCGTCCACAACGAAGCCGCAGTGCATAACCGAACGGTACGGCGGCTTGCCGTATGCCCCCACAGACGTCAGAAGCGACGATTGGAACCAACCGCGATGCTGGTCGGAACCCTCGAGGTACATATCCGCAGGCCAGCTTAGGCCCTCATCGGCACGATGGCGAAGCACGCTGTTGTGCGTGACGCCGCTTTCCCACCATACGTCAAGAATGTCCTTCTCGGGCTTAAGATTGGTGCTGCCGCACTTCTCGCAATGCGTGCCGGCGGGCAGGTACTCGCTGGGATCCTTCGTGAACCACGCATCGGCGCCTTCGCGATAGAACAGGTCGATGACCGCGTCGAACGTCTCCGCCGTGGCAACCACTTCGCCGCAGTCGGCGCAGCGGAACACCGGAATGGGCACGCCCCACGAACGCTGGCGCGAAATGCACCAGTCGGGACGATCGGAGACCATGGCGCCAATACGGTTGGAAGCCCACTCGGGAATCCACTTGACCTCGTTCTGGATGGCGCTCACGGCCTTCTCGCGCAGCCCCGTGTCGTCCATGCTCACGAACCACTGGTCGGTTGCACGGAAGATCACCGGCTCATGGCAGCGCCAGCAATGGGGGTAGCTGTGGTTGATGTCCTCATGCAGGATGAGCATGCCGCGCTCGCGCAGCCACTCAATGATGACGGGGTTGGCCTCGTTAACCTCCATGCCGGAGAACGGACCGCCCGTTCCCATAGAATCGCCCACGTAGAAGCGACCATCGTCGTCGACGGGCATAACAACCGGCACGCCGAATTTCTGGCCGGCAAGGTAGTCATCGACGCCGTGGCCGGGAGCGGTATGAACGATGCCCGTACCATCTTCCATCGTGACGTAATCGGCGTAGATGAACACGCCCTCCTCGCCCTGGTCAGCGAAGATAGGCTGTTTGTAACGATTGCCCGCAAGTTCGGTACCCGTTGCCTCAAAGCCTTCGATTACCTGGGCGTCGTCCCAACCGAACTTCACGATAAGCTTCTCGACAAGGGCCTTCGCCATGATGTAGGCGCGTCCGTCGTGCTCAACGGCAACATAGGACTCGCCGGGATGCAAGATCACGGCATCGTCGGCCGGAAGCGTCCAAGGCGTCGTCGTCCAAATCGCAACGTCGAGCTTGCCTTCCCACGCTTCAAGGCCGGCAGGAACGGTGGTCATCTCGAAGCGCACGAAAATAGCTGGCGAGATCTCATCGCCGTATTCGATTTCGGCTTCGGCAAGCGCCGTGTGGCAGTGGCTGCACCAGTGAATGGGCTTGCGGCCGCGATAAATGGACCCATCAAGGTACATGTCCTTGAAGATCTCGATGTTGCCCGCTTCGAAATCGGGGATGAAGGTAAGGTAGGGATGTTCCCAGTCGGCATTCACGCCAAGGCGCTTGAAGCCCTCGCGCTGGACGCCCACGTATTTTTCAGCCCACTCGCGGCACAGTTTGCGCACCACCGGCTGCGGGGTTTTGCGGAAGCGCTCGGTTCCAAGCTTTTCTTCCACCATGTGCTCAATGGGCTGGCCATGGCAGTCCCATCCGGGAATGTACGGCGTATAGTAGCCGCGCTGGGCATGGCTTTTCAAAACGAAGTCCTTCAGAATTTTGTTGAAGGAGTGCCCGATGTGAATGGGGCCGTTAGCATACGGAGGGCCGTCGTGCAAAATGAACGGTTCGCCATCTTTGTTGAGTTCAAGCACCTTCCAATACAGACTCTGGTCCTCCCACTTCTTCAAGCGCGCAGGCTCTTTTTGCGGAAGGTTCGCCTTCATGGCGAAATCGGTTTCTGGAAGGTTCATCGTGCTTTTGTACGTATTAGCCACAGGATGCCTTTCATTTGCTTTTTCAGCGGGTACACCCGCATTCTTGATACACGTTCATGGTGAAACTCATTGATTATAGGCGAACTAAGATAGCTGGTCGCCCCAGTAGTCCCACATTCCAGAATTGCGACACAGCGAACGCAGTTTTCGAAAGTTCATAGCCGGCATCACTTGGAAATCTGCAACGCCATCGTTTGACGAATACGCGCGAATCGCGGTGCACCGCGACAAAAGTTCGCGGACGCAACGCACTTCCTACCAATTGCGTTGGTTGCCCCGTCAGCATAATAATGATTGTTTTGAGTTTTCTAACAATAATGCCCGTCAAATTGTAAAGGACGTGCCTTTTACCGTGCAATCTAATGGCGGTTTGTTAAAATGCGTACGTGCAAATTCACACACTCGGAAAGGCATCCTATGAACTTCGAAATCGTAACCGACTCAAGCAGCAACCTGCTTGACGAAACCATCGAGCGCTTTGGCCTGCACATCCTTCCCCTCACCTTCATGGTCGACGGCGTTCAGCACCACAGCTACATCAAAGGCGAGAAATCCAATCTCAAACAGTTTTACACCATGATGCGGGAAGGCAAGGTAATCACCACTTCCCTGCCCAATATGTCCGATTCCGAACAGCTTCTGCGCGGTCTGCTTGAGCAAGGTCGCGACGTCCTGTACATCGGCTTCTCATCGGGCCTTTCGGGAACCTACGGTGCCACCGCCCTGCTTTTGGACGAACTGAAAGCCGAATTCCCCGATCGAAAAATCATGCACACCGATACGCTTGCAGCATCCGGCGGCGAAGGCTTGCTAGTTTACAAAGCGGCCCTGCTTGCAGAAGGCGGCGCTTCTATCGAAGAGACTCACGCGTGGGTTGAAAACAACAAGTTCAACCTTGCGCACTGGTTCACCGTGGACGACCTGATGTTCTTGTTCCGCGGAGGTCGTGTTACGCGCACGTCCGCCTGGGCGGGCACCATGCTCAACGTCAAGCCCATCCTTCACGTTGACGACGAAGGCCTGCTTATCCCTATGGAAAAGGTGATGGGGCGCAAGAAGTCCATTATGGGATTGCTCAAGCACATGGAGCAATCGGCCACACAACCGGTTGCCGAGCAAACGGTTTTCATCAACCACGGCGATTGTCTTGAAGATGCCGAGCTTCTGCGCGACAAAATTCAGGAAAAGCTTGGCGTGACCGACATTCACATCAACTATGTTGACCCGGTTATCGGCGCTCATTCGGGACCGGGCACCCTCGCGTTGTTCTTCATGTCCGACCACCGCTAAGCGCTTGTGGGCGCATTCGAGCGCGCCTGGTGAATTATCACAGCCAAAGAATTCGTAAGGGGCCCTGATGGGTCCCTTACTTGTAATCTGCAGGGTTTTTGGCGGAAGAGCCTGTCGTGTTTTTTGCCGTTCGCAATTCGCGGCCGTAACTCACCGCATGCTCGCCAAAGCGATCGCGCACGATATCGGTGGCCTTCAGCAAGCGCCCGCGCTTCGCCTTGTCCAACCCGCCTTTTGTCGACTCGATGGTTGTTCCAAGAGCAGCATCTTCGCCCTCCACCTCGTCAAAGAGCGAATACTGTTCGATGCGCCCCTCCTGAAAACCCGTTACCGCAACGCCCACAAGCCGTATTTCCATACCGCGCGTCCACAGCTCGTCGAGCATCTGGTCAAGGACCGCTCCCAGCTCGAGCTCGTCGTCTGTTTCATGCGGCATGCGCCTTTGCACGCTTCTTACCTGCCGGTTGGCGTAGCGAAGCTTGAGCGCAACCGTTGTTCCCTTCAACCCTTTCTTGCGCAAACGACGGCCCACTTTCGCAGCCATGGAATTAACAGCCGCCATAATGTCCTCGCGCTTGGTAAGGTCGTGGGCAAAAGAAATCTCGTTGGAAACCGATTTCACCGGCTCGTCGTCTACGACAACTTCTTCTTCCTCCCCGCGCGCACGAGCCTGCATAACCATGCCCGTTTTGCCCAAGATTCGCTCGACGAGGCCTTCGTCTGCCCGCGCCAAATCTCCCAGGGTTTCTATGCCGTTGAGCTTCAGCGTTTTCTCTGATGATGCACCGATTCCGCTGAGCAGCCTTACGGGAAGCGGATCGAGGAAGTTTCGCTCACCGCCGGGATAGACAACCGTGAGGCCGCGCGGCTTATCCATATCAGAAGCCATCTTGGCAATTGCCTTGGTGCTCGCGACGCCAATAGAACACGTTACGCCCAGCGCCTCAACACGTTGCTGAATGCGCCGCGCCACCAACACGGGGTGCTCGGTATTCAACTTGTTGGGCGTAACGTCCGCAAACGCCTCATCGATACTCACCTGCTGCACGAAGGGAGTCTCATCGCGAATGATGTTCATGATCTTATTGGACATCTCGCGATAGCGAGAGAAATGACCTTCGGTCCAGATTGCCTGCGGACACAGCTTGTACGCCACCGAGGACGCCATAGCCGAATGCACCCCAAATTTGCGCGCTTCGTAAGAAGCCGTTGAAACCACGCCGCGGCTGTTTGGATCGCCACCCACGATAACCGGCTTGCCGCGCCATGCCGGATGATCTAGCTGCTCCACCGATGCGAAAAAAGCATCGAGGTCAACGAGCAATATAGCGCGACCCGACCACGGCCCTAACATCGAACCGTCCACTTCGTTTCTCTTTTCGCCGAAATCGCTCATGGTCACAGTCTATCATGTACATTCGCTGGTTCCATTCAAGCATTGTTGTGATACGATAGCAGTCTCTCACGTAATACAACGTGCACAGTAACTGCCCAAAACGCCTTTTAATCGCCTCGTGAACTGCGCGCGCAACGATGGTTTGAAACCTTTGAACGGCTGGTTTCAAACGCTGGTAAGAAGGTGTTAAGGAATGGCAAAACGCTCGCTTGATTCACATGCGCTCAAACAAGCGTGTACCGCCATACCGGAAACGCTGCTGTCGCCTCCCTACGACCTGCGCGAAGAGATGAGCTGGACCGATTTTTCCGGTACGGACAATCCACTGGGAACCCCTCCTTCATTCGTAAAAGCCATTGAAACCGCAATAGCTTCGGGAGCATTGGGTTATGCGCCCGATCGCGAAGCGCACTTGCTGCGCAGTTCGTTGGCGCGCACATTCGGGTTGCCCGTCGATTGCTTTTTGGTTGGCACAACGGTACCCGCTATGGTGCAGGCCGCCTGTCAGGCATTTACCCCCTGCACAGTTGGAATCGCTATGCCCTGCGCATACGAATACCTGCTGGCCGTGGGAAACGCGGGTCACACGATCACCAAGATCAAAAGCCCGGCAAGCTTTATCACGCCCTACTTCGACTCCCTCGCAAGCCGCACACCTGCTATTGACGCAGCGGTGCTGTTCAACCCCAGCTATCCCACCAGCCGCCTGCTTCCGAAGCCGGTGCTGCTGTCCTATTTGGAATCCTGCCGCTTTGTAATCGTTGACGAGCGCTCAATCGAGCTCACCTTGGGCGGCGAAAGCATGGTTGAGCTGGTAAACGATTACGAGAACCTTATAATCGTGCAATCGTTCGACAGCCAGTATGCGCTTTCGGGCGGGCATATCAGCTATCTGGTTGCCCACCCCGATACCATCGCGGCCATCTCTCGCACGTTCGACAATTCAAGCATCTCAATGCTTGCCGACGTGCTGGCCGAAGCCGCGTTCGTGGAACATGAGCATCTTGATAAAACGCGCGAATTCCTTGACAGCGAGATCCCCTGGCTTCAATGCATGCTCAGCCTGGTTCCCGGTATCGACATCTTTCCCGCCGAGGCAAACTACGTCATGTGCTCGTTCAACCACAACGATGAGCTGCGGTTGGGCGTGAACAGTGTTGACGAGCTGTGCGATCGCGCACAATTGGCGGGTTTTCTTATCCGCAAGCTCAACGGCACTCCGGGATTGGATGTCAACGGGTACTTCTGTGTTTCCGTACGAACGCGCGAAGACAACGAGCGGCTAATTGCGGCTTTGCGCACCATCGTGTCAAACAGCTAATACACGCAGCATCGCCTGTTCAACAGCGCGTTTCTGCTAATTGAACTTGAATATCTTTTGTGCGAGCCTGTAGCCCGCCAAACCAAGCCTGCGTCCAAGTTCCGTTGGAATGTTGACGCCCAGGTTAAGAATGTTGTGCCTGATAATGGGATAGAGCTTTGGGTTCTTTTCCTTCAGGTAGTTCCATATCTCGTGACGCTTTGCCTCTGCTTCGGGCGTATTGATCATACGCAGGAACACCGAGCAGATGCACATCATCATGGACAGGTAGTTCTCCATGTACTTTTGGAGCTTCTTGTCGTACACGTCACGCAGCGGATCGACGTCGTCGATCATCACTTTGGTGATGCGCAGCTGTTGATCGATGCGGCTCTTCATGACGTCTTCGTTTACGCTTTGCCCTTCGCGGCCAATAAAGTAGCGGTACATGTCCACATCGAAGTAGCAAATGGTTTTTACTTTGGGAAGGGGCACGTATACGAAGATGTTGTCTACGTAAAAGCAATGTTCAGGCAGCTTAAGACCCATATCGCGCAAAAGATCGGTACGGTATATAACCGAATGCATGAGCAAATACTGGCTCGCCTTGAAGCGGCCGATTTCATCCCATCCAAAAATGCGCCCCGACGGAAACACGTTGCGATAATTGATGACCGTGCGGGTGTTCTCGAACACCTTTTCGTAAACGTAATTGCCTATTACCAGGTCAACCGACTTTTTGAACTCGCATTGCTTGCGCAAAAACGACATGATGGGAAGCATGGCGTCCCTATCAAGCCAGTCGTCGGAGTCAACCACCTTGAAATAGCGTCCACGCGCATTTGCCAAACCGGTGTTAACCGCAGAACCGTGTCCGCCATTTTCCTTATGGATGA
>JAZQAV010000003.1:0-17017 GCA_045545435.1 Eggerthellaceae bacterium
AGCGTCAACGGCGGCAAAGTGATCGGGGATGTTGTGGTGGGTGTCGAAGCTGTCAACTACGTTGTACCACTGCGCGTAATAGGGGGTTTGCTTGGGCAGATCGGTGGCGCTGCCTCCGCAGATCATAAGCACGTCGAAATCGTCTTTTGCAGCGCCGTTGTCGAGTTCGGCCGCAGCGCGGACGGGCGTATCGGATGCGACGGTCAGCGATTGCGGATCGCGGCGCGTGAAAATAGCCGTCAATTCCATGTCTTCATTTTGCGTGACTGCCATCTCGATACCGCGGCTGAGGTTGCCGTAGCCAAGTATTGCGATGCGAATTGCGCTCATTGGTTCTCCTGTCTCCTGGGTAAACTCAATCAGGTTACTACTAAATTGCTCGTTGGTTCATATGCCAATCGTAAAGGTACTACATTCGAAGCTCATTAAGGTTAAATCTGGATGAACACAATGTAAAAACGGGCGCTCCCCATAAGAGGAAGCGCCCGAGTGAATCAAAACCACAACCAGCTTCGATCGATTGCTTCTGTGCGCGACTATTAGCGCTCAGGGAATTCCAGGTCTTCAAATTTATCGGGATCGCCCTGCTCGCCAATTTCGGTGGGGTCGCCCGAGGCGGTGAAGTCTGCGTAATCGGAGGGTTCGTCGGTGGAAGAAAGCGAATTGACATCAATTTGCGCAATGTGGTCGTTGTTGAAGGTGTCCTTATCGAGCATGCCGACCATGTTGGCGATAGAAGTGGTAACAACTGCGTCGCCGGTTACGTTGATGGCGGTACGACCCATGTCCAAAATGCGGTCGATGCCCATGATCATGGCAACGCCTTCAACTGGAAGCCCTACGGTACTGAACACCATGGTGAGCATGATGGTGCCAACGCCCGGAACGCCTGCGGTTCCAATTGAAGCGGCGGTCGCAGTAACGATAACCGACAACAGTGCGGAGGTGGGCAGGTCAATGCCAAACGCCTGAGCGGCAAAGATTACCGCGGCACCTTGCATGATGGCTGTTCCGTCCATGTTGATGGTGGCGCCCAAGGGGATAGTGAAAGAGGCAACTTTTTCGTCGACGCCAATGCGCTTGGTAAGGGTTTCCATATTCAAGGGAATCGTTGCGTTCGATGAACTGGTTGAGAACGCGAAAACGATTACCGGCCAAAACTTCTTGAGGAAGTGAAGGGGGTTCAGGCGCGTGAAGATGAACAGGATAAGCATGTATACGATGAACAATTGGATGATGAGGCCCAAATAAACGGTGCCGATAAAGCTAATCATCGGCATGATGCCCGAGATGCCCAAATTCGTGAAGGTGCGCGTGATAAGGCAGAAGATGCCAATAGGGGCCACTTTCAGAACCAGGGAAATCATCGTCATCATTACGGCGTTGAACTGCGTGAAGAAGCGATTGACCGTCGCAACTTTGCGATGAAGGCTTCCCAAGATAAAGCCAAGAATGAGCGCGAAGAAGATAATCTGCAGCATGGAGCCGCTGGAAAGCGCTGCGAAGATATTGGTGGGAATGATGTTCAAAAGAACGTCAGTGAAGGGTTTGTTTTCGGCTTGGGACGGCTGAACCTGTGTGATAGAAGCCATGTCGAGTCCGACGCCAGGATTGGTGATTTGGGCTATGATGATGGCAATGCCAATGGCGAGTGCGGTTGTGACCAGGTACATTACGATGGTGCCGCCGCCCACTTTACCGAGCATCTTCGGGTCGCTCATAGATGCTGCGCCGCACACGATTGAACAGAACACCAAAGGCGCTACCAGCATTTGCATAAGGCGGATAAAGCCTTGCCCCAAAACGTAGCAGACGCCTTCGATCAAATAAACGTCCGCCCAGGAATCAGGAGCTATAACCTGGTTGCAAATGATGCCGCAAATCATGCCGGCAACAAGCGAAATCAAAATCCAGGTTGTCATGCTCAGTTTCTTTTTTGAACCCTGCGTTTGCTGGGTGTTTTCAGTTGTTGCATCAGTCATACGCTTCTCCATTCTGCCATTAAAATGCTCGTTATACTCTTGGGTGCGATTTCTCTATTCGGGATTTGCAACGCTGCTCGCGCATAAAGATCCACATTTGTAGAACCCGCTCATAGGTACACATGCTATTCTCGCACATTTGCGGTGGAGTATCTGCGCTATTGTTTCGCGAAGATTTATAATCGCAAAGCAGAATACCCCTAGTTGCTTTTGGCATCGCTTTTTCGGTGCTGATGGCACGCATAATGCGTCAGGAAAGACATTTGAATTCGCGCATGACAAACAACCCCGATGAACAAACGCATGGCAGGCGGATATCCCGCAGGTCACTTTCCGAGCGCGAAAATTCGGCTGAACAATCGAACGGTCAGACGTCATCCGGGCATTTTGCCAGCAGGCTTCAATCTGACTCAAGCTCATCGGGTTCGCGTCCTCGCCAACGATTTGCGCGACGTGGGCCGGGTCCCATTCGCAAATTCATAAACGCGTGGTTCGACCGACTCACGGGAGCGGTTGGCTCCGGCGGCTTTTCTGCGCAAGAGGAAGAATACGAAGCGCATCGCACGTCGCGAGACTACGTGTGGAACACGGCAGGCTTCACGGCGTGGGGCATGGTGTTCCCGATTCTTACCATCATCGTTACGCAAATGGTCGGTGTTGAGCAGGCGGGTATGTTCTCCCTTGCTTTTGTTGCGGCAACGCTGTTGTACTTCCTGGGAATATATGGCGTTCGCACGTACCAGGTAAGCGATTTGGATGGCGCGCATTCATTTATCGATTACCAGGTGCAACGCGTGCTCACGTGCATCATTATGCTGGTGGTGGGATACCTGTACTGCTTGGTGCGCGGCTATGCGGACGCAATGCTCACCATGAGCATTGCGGTGTACATTTTCAAAGCCATTGACGCGTTGGGCGAAGTGTACGAAGGGCGACTCCAGCAGGTAGACAAGCTGTATCTAGCGGGTATTTCGCTCACCATTCGCTCGGTAGCCTCGCTGATTGTGTTCACCATCTGCTTGTTTATAACGCGCGATTTGGCTATCGCGTCTATTGCCATGGCCGTAACGGCGGGCATTACCTTTGTGGTGGTAACGTTTCCGTTGGCGCTCCTTGAAACGCCTCCTTCCGAACCGTTCTCGCTGGTTAGCGTATTGGCGCTGTTCAAGCAATGTTTCCCGCTGTTTATCGCGCTGTTCATGTTCAACCTTGTTGACAACATCCCCAAGTTCTTGATGGAAGGCGTTCTTACTTACGATAATCAGCTCTACTTCAATGCGATGTATTTTCCCGCGCAGGCGGTGTTGCTTATTGCAGGATTCATCTATAAGCCGCTTTTGGTGCGCATGGCGAATACCTGGGCCGATCGGTCGCGCCGTAAAAAATTCGACCTGTTCATCATTGCGATGAGCGCGATTATCGTCGCAATTACGGTTGGTGCCATTCTGCTTGCAGCATGGATTGGCATCCCGGTGATGAACTTCTTGTACGGATTGGACTTTGAAGATTACCGGTTGTTGTTCTATGTGATGATCGCTGCTGGTGGTCTTACGGCAGTAATCGACTTCTTCTATCAGGTTATTACCATCTTGAGGCGTCAGAAAGTGGTTAGCGAGCTGTATCTGATCACGTTCGTGTTTTCGGTGGTTGTGCTTTTGGTCATGATCAACGTCAGCGGACTGGACGGCGCGGTGCTCGGTTACCTAGTGAGCATGGCTATCCTGTTCATACTGCTGCTGCGTGAGTACATTAGCGTTCGCATCGAGTTCGCGCGCAATCCCGAAGAGGAGTTTACGGCGTCCACGCAAGATATCGGCGATCAAGAAGCGGTACTTGCCGTTTCGGGCCAAGATGCACGTTATGGTATGTACGATCGTTCGCAGCAGGTTTCACAGGCTATCCGCAACACGCAGAATTTCTCGCAAAACCGAAGAAGGCGATAGCGGGGTTTGCGTTGCTGTACCGTTGAGATAATTCGCGCAATTGTTGGCAAGCTGCGTTTGTGATGCT
Source organism: Eggerthellaceae bacterium (assembly GCA_045545435.1). Lineage (GTDB taxonomy): Bacteria > Actinomycetota > Coriobacteriia > Coriobacteriales > Eggerthellaceae > UMGS1502. Next base: position 3,993 of record JAZQAV010000003.1, read on the forward strand.
ACCTAACGTTGACACAACTTCCATATCTTGTAGGTATGCTCAAGCAAGCAGTTCAAATATGGCTTTTGCGCCTGGAAGAATGAAACGATATGCGTACTTTTCTCGATAAGCTCTATGTAAACTTCTCCACCTTCATGGTAGGCCGCTACGGATTTGACGAACTTAACCGAGCGCTGGTTATAGGCTCGCTTTTCTTCCTCGTGCTATCCATGTTCGGTCTTGACTTTCTTTCGTATGTGGCATTTGCGCTCATAGTGGTTGCCACCGCGCGCTCGCTTTCTCGGAACATAGACAAGCGCATGGAAGAAAACGTCAAGTATTTGCAGTTCAGCCAAAAACCTCGTGAGCTGTGGAACCAATTGGACCAACGATGGATAAACCGAAAGACCACGGCCTATATCAAATGTCCCTCCTGCAAGAAAACCTTCACGGTGCCCAAAGGGAAGGGTACCATTCGCGCTACCTGCCCCTATTGTCACGAGCAGTCTCAGCACAAGGTGTAACGGTTTGTCATGTTTGGTTTCGTCACGGTTAGCGAGCAGGATTTAAGCGAAGACGAGAAAGCTCGTTATCGCCAGGTGTACTGCGGTATTTGCCGGTCGCTTCATCTGCAATCGGGTCAGCTATCGCGGCTTACCCTCAATCATGACCTCGCTTTCATGGCGCTTATGCACCTGTCTCTCTATGAACCGGTAGAGCGTACGGGAAGCATGCATTGTTTGCTTCACCCCATTGAAAGTCGTGCCTTTACATCCAACAAATACGTTGATTACGCCGCTGATATGACGGTTGTAATGGCCTATCACAAACTGATGGACAACTGGGCCGACGACCGTCACCACGCATCATTTGCGTTCGCTCAATTGTTCAAAAAGCGCTATCGGGAAATTGCAGAAAAGTATCCGCGCCAATGCGCTGCAACGGAGGAGGGCCTTGCGCGCATAGCGGGTATCGAAGCTTCGTGGGACGGGAATACCGCCGATAGCAACCCCGATGCTGCCGCTGATGCGTTCGGGCGCATACTGGCTGAAGTATTTGTGATCGATGAAGATAATTGGGCACGTCAGCTGCGTGCTTTTGGATACGAGCTGGGACGATTCGTGTACATGATGGACGCAGCGATGGATGCTGAAAAGGATCGTAAAAGCAAATCCTACAATCCCTTTTTCGGGTACGAGTTTTCCAGCGAAGAACTTCGTACGCTTTTGTCATCGTACATGGCACGTGCAACATGGGTGTTTGAGCGACTTCCGCTGGTTCAAGATGAGCATATGCTCAGAAGCGTGCTGTATGCAGGGGTATGGGGACGCTTCAACGAACAGATGCGCGCCGCCGAAAAGAAAAGTCCTGATAACGACATAAACGATGCCGCCGCTGTGGAGATGGCCAAAGCTTGTCCCGTTTCCGATGCGTATAGCGAGATAATAAACACGCCCGATGCTGATGAAAACGAATTAGACAAGGAACCCGTCAGTGGATAGCAGCCCTTACGAAATATTAGGCGTAAGCCCTGGTGCGACACAGGATGAAATTAAAAAGGCCTATCGCAAGAAGGCGCGCGAGAATCATCCTGACTTAAATCCCAATGACCCGCATGCAGCAGAGCGTATGAACAAGATCAACGAGGCATACGATCGGTTGATGAATCCCGAAAAATATGCTGCTGAGGATAGGCGTAAAGCCGCACAGCAAGCACAGCAGCAAGGCCAGGCATACAACCCCTTCTCGGGTTTTGGCTATCAGCCTGGCGGCACGCAGCAGGGTGGCTACGGTGGTAGCGCCGGCAGTTCCGGATATCGCGGATACTCTGGCTATGGCCAGTCTGGGTACGGTCAAGGTTCCCAACAGGGGTACCGAGAAACGGGCGGCGGTGCATACGGATGGTCGTCCGATACGTTTACCTGGGAGGACCTGTTCGGATTTGGGTTTGCGGGCATGGGCGCTACCAATCCGCGCAACATTCACCCAGAACCGGCGGCATTCGATTCGGCAGCTGTGAGAAGCGCAATTAACGACATTAATGCTGGCCGCTACAAACAGGCGGCAGCCACGATGGCCGACATTCCCAGTACCGGTCGCGATGCGCGCTGGTATTACCTTGCGTCTCTTGCGAATTACGGAGCGGGGAACGAGATGCTCGCTTACGAGCAAATTCGCCGAGCATGCAAGATGGATCCATCAAATGTGGACTACCAACGGGCGATGCGCGGTTTCCAACAGCCTTCGCGCACCTATGAACAGGAATCGCAAACGCGCGGATTCTCTATGGGAAACGTGGGGTGCACCGAGTTTTGTTGCGGCATTATCGCTCTTAACATGTGCCTGAACGTATGCTTGAACGGCGGCGCGGCCATGGGATACGGCATGGGCGGCGGTACGTTGCGCTGCTAGGTAATGCGGTGTCCGCTTGGTAAGAAATGCAGAAAGGAAGCGCATATGGGCGCCACTATAGGAATTGATTTGGGAACCACCAACAGTTGCGTCGCAATTGTGGAAGGTGGCCGACCTGAGGTAATCGTTAACGCCGAAGGCGAACGCACGACGCCGAGCGTTGTTGCGTTCTCGAAGCAGGGCGAACGTCTTGTCGGCAACGTTGCCTTACGTCAACAGGCGGTCAATCCCGATCGAACCATTGCCTCTATCAAGCGCCATATGGGAACCGATTGGCGCACCTCAATAGACGAAAAAACGTTCACGCCGCAAGAGATTTCGGCCATGATATTGCGAAAGCTTCGCACCGATGCCGAGCGCGTGCTGGGCCAGGAGGTAACCGATGCTGTTATCACCGTGCCCGCTTACTTTAACGACACACAGCGGCAAGCAACTAAAGATGCAGGTAGAATTGCCGGCCTTAACGTTCTGCGCATCATAAACGAGCCGACGGCTGCGGCGTTGGCATACGGACTCGATCATGGTTCGCCGCAGAAGGTTATGGTGTACGACTTGGGTGGCGGTACCTTCGATGTTTCCATTATCGAAATAGGCGAGGGCGTCATCGAAGTGCTGGCAACAGCGGGCGACAACCATCTGGGCGGCGATGACTTCGATGAGCGCTTGTTGAACCATTTGGTGGCCACGTTCAAGCAGCAAAGCGGATACGATGCTTCGCGCGACCCCATGGCGCTTCAGCGTCTGCGCGAGGTTGCGCGCTCGGCAAAAGAAGACCTTTCCAGTTTGTCGGTTGCGCATGTGAACCTTCCGTTTTTGGCGCAAAACTCCCAAGGCCCCCTGCATTTCGAATGCGACGTAACGCGGGCTGAATTTGACCGTATGACGGCTCAATTGGTGGAGCGTACGTCGGGGCCTGTTCAACAGGCGCTCAATGATGCGGGTATTGCCGCAAGCGAGTTGGGCCAGGTTTTGTTGGTAGGTGGTTCTACGCGCATTCCTGCTGTTCAGGCACATGTTCGCGCAATGACGCGCAAAGAGCCGTCAAGCTCTATCAATCCCGATGAATGCGTGGCGCAAGGGGCCGCCATGCAGGGAGCAACGCTTGCCGCTGCCGCATCTGGAAACTATCTGGCAACGCGCGGCACCGAGATTTTGCTTCTTGACGTGACGCCGCTCTCTCTTTCCATTGAAACATTGGGTGGAGTAGCCACGCGCATTGTCGAGCGCAATACCACCTTGCCCGCCCATTATTCGCAAGTGTTCACGACCGCGCAGTCGTTCCAAACCAGCGTTGAGATCCACGTCCTTCAGGGCGAGCGGCCTATGGCGCGCGATAACAAAACCATTGGGAAATTCCGCCTTAAGGGGATTAAGCGAGCAATGGCTGGCGTGCCGAAAATTGAGGTTACGTTCGATATCGATGCCAATGGCATTCTGACGGTGTCGGCCAAAGATCTTGATACCGGCAAAGAGCAGTCCATCACTATTACCGACGATGGGCGCATGTCGGATGCTGAGATTGAGGCTGCCATTCGCGATGCCGAGACCTATGCTGGACAAGATCAGCTGATTCGCGACAAGAATGCAGCGCATGCGGAAGCGCAGCAACTGCTTTACGAAGTGAACCAAGCTTACTCAGCGGCCCAAAAGCAGTTGGACAAAGACGAGAAAAGGCGCATAAAGGCCGATATGGCTGCTTTATCGAAACTCGCCACAAAGCGACCGGAAAAAATGAGCGACGGCGACTTGGTTGATTTGCGCGCCGCTATGGCTCAGTTGGAGCAATCAAGTGCCCACATTCGTTCGATGAATGAGGGAACGTCTTAAACCTTGCGCATCGCTTTAAGCGTGAGCGCCCTTGGTATGCGCAACGATGTTTGCTGGTTGAGACAATTAAACATGCTTGGTGCTATGCGTATTCGTGGGACCATGCAGCAGTAGATAAAAGAAGGAAGGCCGATGGGACCTTCCTTCTTTCTGCTTATAGCAACTAGTTTGCAGGATGTCTTCGTGAAGCTTAGAACTTCTTCATTGCGCGTTCCATCTGGGTTTCCTCGAAGATGGCGTTGTTCGCGTTATCGATGGCTGCAAGCGCGTTAAGGGCGCGCGGATAGCCGATGTAAGGAATGAGCTGGTTAACCGCGTTGCGGAGCAAGATGGCGGTATTGCCCATCTTAAGATTGCCAACGGCATGGCTGATGGCCTGAGGATGAGCGCCACCCAGAGAAACGATGAAGCAGAACGTGATCAGCTCGCGGTCGGCAAGGGACAGGCCAGAGCGCGTGTAATAATCGCCAAAGCAGTTTGCGGCAAGCCATTGATTGATGACGGTGCGCGAAGGCGGGCAGTTGGTCCAATTCTCGCGCATGCCCTCGCCAAAGACCTGAATTTGGATTTCATTGCCCTCTTTTTCACGCGTTTCGGCGGTAACGGTTTTCTGAGAGGGGAGCGGAAGCTCGATGTTGTGCTCGGCGAACACTTCGTTGGTAGCTTGGACGTACGGGAGTACATGTGCCATGCCAACATAGGGGACAGCCTGGTAAACAACTTCTTTGATCTCAGCGGGATCAACGCCGAAGTTAAGGGCGCCCGATACGACGATCTTGAACGTATCAAGACCCTGCGCGCCAATAATGCCGGCAATGGTGCACAGGAATCGACGACGGTCATCCATGTCCTTGCCTGCAACTACTTCGTCGAATGCGAAGTTAGCGAAAGCTGCCGCAAATTCGGGATCGGTTTTGGCAAGATCGAATTCTTTGCCGCCGAGGAATTTATCAAGATATGCGCGGGCGTTATCCGTGATGTCGTATTGTTGTTCGGTCATGACGGTCCTCTCTAAATAGAATTGATGCGCAAAAGTACGCTCGTCTGGGAATATCTACAGCAGATGCTCCCTTTTCGAGTTTTTCTAGCAGGCGAATCTTCCCATAGCGTGCCAACGAGCGCAACAAGATAGCGAAAGCACTACAGATAAAGCGCGTTTTCGATAGCTAATCGTAAAAAAAGCCGTACGTCGTGAAAGCGTATAATTGAATCGTCGTAGTTGTTGGGGCGGGAATACCTCAGGAGCATGCTATGGGTTTGTTCGATAATGTTTCAGCAGGATTGAATCGCAGCGTAGACGCGGTAAACAGGGGTACAAGAACCGCTGGCATCAGGCGCCAGATAAACGATATCTCTGCTCAACGGCAAAAATTAGCGGCACAGCTGGGTGCAAGCTTGTATGAGGCAACGCGCACCAATCCGGAGTTTTTGGCAGGTCGTGAATCATTGTACGAGGCCATTGCCGCATTGGACGCACAACGTGCCCAACTCGAGCAAACCATTCGCGAAATAGAGAACGAAACCGTTGCGGCAACGGTTCTTCGCTGCCATGTGTGCGGCTCAACCGTTAATGCCAACGATTTGTTCTGTACAGGCTGCGGAACGCCGGTGTCGAAAATTAGAGAGGCCAACGGGATCGCTTACAAGCCAGTTGGTGGCGTAACCGTTGGCGGTGCAGGGCGGACGTCCTCAGGGCGTGTTTGTCCGCAATGCGGTAAGCCTGTGGACGATGACGACGTTTTTTGCATTCATTGCGGTACGCGCATCGGCCAGGCGTCTCAAGGGCAAGCAAAGCAGGAACCCGCACCTGCGCAACCACTGCAGCAGGATGCTGCGCCCGTGCAAGCGCCGCAGTACGATTCTGCACCTGCTCAAGCACCGCAACAGGAAGCTGCGCCTGTACAACCACCGATTATTGGTAGCGTGGCGGCTCCTGTTTCTGCGGCGGTAGCAACGGTTGCCCAAGGACAGGTGAACGAGGTGCCTTTTGAAGCGGAAGCTTCTGTTGAGTTCGACAGCGTTTCCGCGATTGCTCCCAATGAAAACGAATTTGCTGTCGATGAAGCCTCCGAAAAAGCAGTTTTACCTGCTGAGGAGCCCATTGACGTCGAGGAACCTGCTGTCGAGGAAGCCTTAGGCGAAGATGAGTCGGTTGTTGAGAATAACGCCACGGACGTAATTGGTCATCCCGAAGTGTCGGCGGATGCTGGGGAAATGGCAGATGATGCTGCGCCTGTTGAAGCAGAGCCTGAAGATTCGGCAGATGACGCCGCTCAAAATGTAGAACTTGACGAGCCGCTTGTTGAAGAAAACTTTACCCAGGAGTTCATGCCCGTCCTTTCCCCTGATGATACGGGCGACGTTGTCGAGGCTTCAGCAATAGAAGCAGCATCCCCTGACGATGAGAATTCTGCAGAAGAGGAAACCGTCTACACCTGCCCGGTGTGCGGAGCCCAATTGGAATCCGGATTCATCTTCTGCGGCGTATGCGGGACCAAAGTGGATACAACTGCCCTGCAGGCAACACATGTTTTAGAGGCGGTTGCCCCTTCGATTGATGAGGCAAAAACCCAAATAATGGAAAGCGTGGCTCCTTCGGTAAACGAAGCAAAGACGCAAGTGATGGAAAGCGTTGCTCCTCCCATTGACGAGGCCAAAACACAAGTGCTTTCAGGTGTTGCACCGCTGTTCTCAGAACAAGCCCCATCCAGCACACCTCCGGCGCCTGCAACAGCAAAGCAATGTCCGAACTGCGGCTTTGCAGTAGAGGACGACGACGTTTTCTGCATGCGCTGCGGCACTAAATTGGTATAGGTGCCGCTCGGCTCTAAAAAACCGCTACGCTTCGAACAATACGGCTCCTGAGGTAAGTCCTCCGCCGAACCCGATGACAAGCACGTTGTCATGGGGCGAAATTGAGTTGTTGAGATAGGCGTCGCACAAAGCGATAAGGGCGCTCGCTGCGGACGTATTGGCGGCATTCGCGATGGAAATCTGGAAACGGTCCAGCGAAACGCCGAGCTTTTTCGCGGCGTACTTAATAATGCGCTCATTTGCTTGATGCGGAACGATGCAAGCTACATCATCCAGTTGCACCTGCGCACGCTTAAGGGCAACCTCAGCTGCTTCTGCCAGGGCATTGCCGGCAAATTTGAAAACTGCCTTGCCATTCATGTGGATGAAGGCATCTTCGGCCATGCTCTGATTTGTTCCTTCGGGACCGTTAAAAGGGAAGGTTGTGTTGTTGTATAGCGCGGCGCGTGTTAAAGAATGGCTTTCGTCATCCGTGTTTTTAAGATAGCTGCTCAAAATGCCCGCTCGCTGTTCGTCCCATTCCAAGAGGACCGCGCCTGCGCCATCACCGAATAGAACGCAGGTTGCGCGATCGGCCCAATCGGTGAGGCGGCTTAAAACTTCAACGCCTATAACAAGCGCCCGTTTTATAGGGTTTGCAACCGGGGCAGCAGTGGGGCTGTTTGCAGCGCTCATCATGGAAGCGGCAATCGATATGCCGTACACGCATCCTGCGCATGCTGCATTGATATCGAATGCGACAGCATTGGACAGCCCAAGGGCTGCTTTTATCAATGCCGCTTGCGAGGGAACCGTTGCATCGGGCGACATGCTAGCGCATATAACCAAATCGATGGTTTTTGGATCAACAACGTTGTTCGACCATCCCGATGCCTCAAAAGAATGGCTGTCAGATGATTCGAAAGGGGACAGTCCCAGCGCGCAGCGTGCTGCAGCAACACCAAGGTCGGTGGCCGTTTCCTTTATGGCTATATGCCTGTTGTGGATACCTGTGCGCTCAACAATCCATTCGTCACTGGTGTCCACGATGCGCGATAAATCATCATTTGAAACAATGGTGGCCGGCAATGCTTTTCCGGTGCCAATTATGGTGCAGCCCATGTATCCCCCTGGAGCACATCGAAGCTCAATCATGTCTCTCTCCTGTTTTGGAGATAAGACCTCTTGTAATTAGTTTGACAATCTAATAATTTATGCGCTAAAAGAATGCTATGCAAGTTTTTACAAACTACCTCCACCGATTGCCTTGTGATGGAAACGCATTGTCGCGCTTTGGTTTTGATGGCGTTTGTAACATGAGAGATAAGGTTTGCGATGTGCCCGAAACCATCGGATAACAATCAACACCGCGCTCTTATCGAGCGCAATTTGGAATTGGATGACCTGCTGTCCGGTACGTTCAACTCCATATTGGCTATAGAAGAGCGCGCGCTTGACAACCGATTGACGCGCGGGCTCACTATCAGCGAAATACATACCATCGCTGCTATTGGCTTGTACGAGACCAATCCCATGAACGTCATAGCTTCTCGGTTGGGGATTACGTTGGCAACGCTTACGACGGCGGTTAAGCGTCTGAATGCCCGCGGGCTGGTTGACAGACAGCGTTCCGAGGAAGATCGTCGCCAGGTGCTTATATCGCTCACTGCAGCAGGCAGAAAAGTGTATCGCGCGCACAGGCTCTTCCACGAGCGCATGCTGGTTGAGGCCTTGTCCGATTTAGATGAAGATGAAGAACGCGTATTAGCCGCTGCGCTTCAAAAGATCAAATCGTTTTTCGACGCGCAACGTGAGATGGGTTTTGAGGACAAGTAGGCATAAGGCGCCCGAACGCGACAGCCTGACTTGATGGTTGGTGCGCCATTGGTGAATGAGTGCAATTTAAACTCATTCGAGTTGTTTTTCGTCTCACATGACGCTTTCGCAAAGAAATCGTGAAGGATGTTGTATCCCGAAGAAATAGGTTTACCATTGAAATAGTTTGAATATCAAACTATTAACGAGTTAAAAAAGAACGCGCTACCGAAAGGACAACAATGAACACCATTGACGTCATCAAAGAAACTCTCTCCGAGAACCTTGATATCGACGAGGCGAAGATTACCGAGGACGCCACGCTTGATTCTTTGGGAATCGATTCGCTTGATATGGTTGAACTTGTGTGCGATGTCGAGGAGAAGCTGGATATCGAGTTCGGCGAACCTGAAGGTATCGAAACGATAGGCCAGATGGTTGCCTATATTGAGGGCCTTAAATAAGCGGAGTGCTTATTGAAAAAGGCGCTGTACCTCGTTGGTGCGGCGCCTTTTACGTTTATCGCAAAAGGTGGGTGTTATGCAAACTCGTGTAACCGATCTTCTGGGCATCGAAAAGCCAATCTTTCAAGGAGCAATGGCGCGCATTGCCGATGCGCGTCTGGCTGCTGCGGTCTCTGATGGCGGTGGACTGGGCATTATTGCATGCGGCGGTCAGAAACTCGAATGGATTGAAGAGCAAATTACGAAAGCGCGGTCGTTAACCGACAAGCCGTTGGGCGCAAATGTCATGATGATGGACAAACGAGCCGCTGAAGTTGCCCGCCTGCTTGCAGATTTGCGTATTGATGTAATCACGACGGGTGCAGGAAGCCCGCAACCATACATTGAGCTTTGGAAAGAAGCGGGTATTAAAGTGATACCGGTGGTGGCGTCTCCGGCTCAGGCCAAGCGTATGGAGCGCGCGGGTGCCGATGCGGTGGTGGCAGAAGGCACCGAATCAGGTGGTCATGTCGGTGAATTAACCACCATGGCTTTAATTCCCGCCACCTGTTCAGAAGTGTCCATTCCGGTAATCGCTGCGGGAGGTATCGCAGATGGACGCGGAATGGTTGCGGCGTTCGCGCTGGGCGCTGAAGGCGTGCAATGCGGGACGCGCTTTCTCACCGTTGAAGAATGCTGCATTTCCGACGCCTACAAAAAGCGTGTGCTCGCGGCTAAGGTTTCGGACACAATCGTTACCGGACGCGATTCTGGGCATCCCGTTCGTTCGCTTAAAAACAAGTTCTCACGTAAAGCTAAACAACTTGAGGCAGACCTGCAAAACAATGGCGACGAAATTGAAAAGATGTGGCTTGGCGCTTTGAGGCGTGCTGTTGAGGGAGACATCGATAATGGCGACATGATGGCCGGTCAAATTGCCGGCATCGTGAGCGATCGTAAAACAGCTGCCGAGGTGCTCGCCGAGATGCTTTCAGAGGCGGAAGCGCTTGGCGCGCTTGATCTAGCGGCGCTCGCATCATTGAACGCTTCGCGGGCGCATATCAGTTAATTAGTGGTGCATAAACATGCCTGAAACGAACGTAAAAAGCAACCATTCAACGATGCAACCCGTATTTATGTGCTCTGGTCAAGGGGCCCAAAAACCCGGGATGGGCGCCTCGCTTCTGGACGAACCCATCGTAGCCAAGGTGTTTGCATGCGCTTCTGAGGTGTTTGGATGCAACGTGCGCGAACTGTGCACCACGTCAGATGCCGCATTGCTTAACGATACCAGGAATGCCCAGATAGCAACCAGCACGCTCTCGCTCGCCATCGGACGCGCGCTCATTAACAACGGGGTTGTTCCGCAGGCGATAGTAGGTTTTTCATTGGGTCAGATACCAGCGCTTGCCCTTGCCGGGATGATATCCGATGAAGCGATGTTCAATCTCGTTAAGGTGCGCGCCCAGTTGATGGGAAAAACCGCCGATGCGCATCCTGGGTGCATGAGCGCCCTCTTAAAAGCTAACGCTGAACGCGTCGAAGAGCTTTGCAAACAGTGTTCTGGCAATGACGTACTGGTGGCAGCAAATTACAACTGTCCAGGACAAATTGTTATTTCGGGAACAGTTTCCGCGGTCGAGCGCGCCGAGGTTGCGTGGAGCGAACAGGGAGGACGCGTTGCGCGCCTAGCGACATCGGGAGCGTTTCACAGTCCGTTGATGCAAGAAGCAGCAGATGAGTTCTGGCGCTACTTGCAAACGATTGATTTCGATGAGCCCACCATCCCTCTTATCTGCAACGTTGATGCGCTTCCGCTTACCGCGCACACCGCACGCGAGCATCTTGCGAAACATCTCACGCACCCTGTCCTGTTCCACCAAAGTGTGGAATACCTCATCGCAACCGGATGCACTTCTTTCGTTGAGATTGGATACGGTGGCGTGTTGGCCAATCTCGTGAAGCGCATTGATAAAACGGTTGCACGTTGTTGCGTAAGCGATCTTGATAGCTTCAAATCCGTAGTTTCACCTGCGGTTTAATAATTCATTTTGGCGTAGGGTCAGAAACGCCTAAGGGTCGTTTTGTGCCTAGTGAAAGGGGTACTATGTCCAGCGATAGTGAAGATAACGCGTCATGCACGCATACCAGGCGGGCAGCTGTGGTGACCGGTTCGGGTCGTGGTATTGGTGCGGCGATTGCAAAAAAGCTTGCTACGCGCGGCTTTGATGTGTGCGTCAACTGCTCAAGCGAAAGCGGTAGAATCCGCTCGCAGGAGTTATGCGACCAGCTTGAGCGCGAGTACGGCATACAAACCCTTCTCTCGGTTGCCGATGTATCGCGCGCCGAAGAGGCAAAAAAGCTCATCGATGACGCATGTGGCGCATTTGGGCGCATTGATGTGTTGGTGAACAATGCAGGAATTACGCGCGATGCCCTTATCATGCGCATGAAAGACGAGGACTTCGATCGGGTGATCGAAGTCAATCTTAAAGGCGTTTTCAATTGTTGCAAAGCCGTCACTCGCCACATGATGAAGCAGCGCTACGGGCGCATTGTGAATATGTCCAGCATAGTGGGTATTTACGGGAATCAGGGACAGGTTAACTACGCAGCGGCAAAAGCGGGCGTGATAGGGATAACCAAATCCTTGGCAAAAGAACTTGCTTCACGCGGAATTACCGTCAATGCTGTTGCGCCTGGTTTTATAGCAACTGATATGACCGACGCATTGTCTGAGCAGCAGAGGGCGGCAATCGTTGAAAGAATCGCATCGGGGCGTTTGGGCGATGCCAACGATGTTGCCTCAGTGGTTGCTTTCCTTGCAGGTGACGAGGCGGCATACGTTACCGGTCAGGTGGTGTGCGTGGACGGAGGCCTTTCATTATGAGCATGAAAAGAAACGTTTCTGCAAACAACCCGATGCTTCGCCAAGATGGAAGTCGGAGGGTAGTGCTTACCGGTTTGGGGACCGTTACGTGCGCCGGCGTTGGAAAAAATGCTCTGTGGGATGCGCTCGTGCAGGGAAAATGCTGCCTTGGACCCATTGCAAGATTTAACACCGATGAATTCGACGTTCATATAGCAGGTGAAGTGTCCAATTTTGACCCAACTGAGCACGGCCTGTCGAAAAAGGAAGCTCGTCGCTTTGGCCGATTCGTACAATATGCGATTGTTGCATCCGATGAGGCGCTTGCTCAAAGCAAGCTCGATATGGCCCATGAAAACGCTGAGCGTGTTGGTGTTGTTTTCGGAAGCGGCATTGGCGGCATCGATGAGCTGATGAGCGGGTTCTACACGCTTCACGACAAAGGCCCAAAACGCGTGAACCCGCTGTTTGTCCCCACGATGATTTCCAATATAGTCGCAGGTGATTTGGCTATTCGGTACGCAATGAAGGGCGAGTGCCTTGATATTGTGACCGCGTGCGCCACCGGAAGTCACAGCATTGGCCAGGCGGTGCGCGACATTCGCCACGGTTATCTTGATGTGGCGCTTGCGGGCGGTAGCGAAGAGGCGGTCAACCCCATCTGTATCGCTGGGTTCAGCAATCTGGGCGCCTTGTCGAAAGCCGACGATCCCACGCAGGCGTCGCTGCCCTTTGATGCGCGCCGCCATGGGTTTGTTGCCGGCGAAGGTGCGGGAGCCGTGGTTTTGGAGTCATTGGAGCATGCGCTATCCCGCAACGCGCCCATTCTTGCCGAAGTCGTCGGTTTTGGTTCCACGGGCGATGCATATCATATGACCGCTCCTGAC
>JAZQAV010000004.1:0-47376 GCA_045545435.1 Eggerthellaceae bacterium
CTTCGGGATTGTCGGCATTGGCGCGCACGCCAAGGCGACGGAACTCGTCGGCCCATTCCAAAATGGTGTCAAGGTCGCCGGTGATCTCGGGCATCACCAAATCGACCGCACCAAGCACCACGATGCCCGTGGTTCCGTCGATTGAGATGATGTCGCCCTCGTGAAGCACCACATCGGTACCAGCAACTGCAACTTCCTTCTTTTCGGCGTCGATGCGCAGCGCCTCGGCACCGCACACGCACGGAGCGCCCATGCCGCGCGCGATAACCGCCGCATGGGAGGTTTTTCCACCATGAGAGGTAAGAATGCCCTCGGCTGCGATCATGCCGGCAAGGTCGTCGGGTGTGGTTTCCCAGCGCACCAGAACCGTCTTGCGACCCGCTTCAGCAGCGGCAACAGCATCAGCTGCCGTGAACACCACTTCGCCGACGGCCGCACCAGGAGAGGCGTTCAGGCCGCGTGCAAGTACGTCGTACTTGGCGTTTTTATCGAACTGCGGATGCAGCAGTTGGTCAAGCTGGGAGGGCTCCACGCGGCAGACGGCCTCCTCTTTGGAGATAAGGCCTTCTTTCTGCATATCGATGGCAACCTTAAGCGCCGATGCGGCGGTGCGCTTGCCCGCACGCGTCTGCAGCATCCACAGCTTGCCCTGCTCAATGGTGAATTCAATGTCCATCATGTCACGGAAATGCTGCTCGAGGATAACGAACACGTCCTCAAGCTCGCGACCGGCCTCCTGCAGGCCCTCAACATGCTTGAGCTCGGAGATGGGGCTGGTGTTGCGAATGCCGGCAACAACGTCCTCGCCCTGGGCGTTTACCAGGTAGTCGCCATAGAATTCCTTGGTGCCATCAGCGGGGTTGCGAGTAAACGCCACGCCCGTAGCCGACGTGTTGCCCTTGTTGCCGAACACCATGCACTGAACGTTTACCGCCGTGCCCATGTTGTCGTCGATCTTGTTCTTCTTGCGATAGAGCACCGCGCGCGGATTGTCCCAGCTGCCGAACACGGCCTCAATGGCCAACCGCAGCTGAAGCATGGGGTCTTGCGGGAACTGGACAGCCCCGTCAACGATAAGCTCCGGGTGCGCCTGTGCATCGGCGTTCTCGGCGAAGATCTTCTTGAACTCGCCGACCAAATCGGCAAGGTCATCGGCGGAAAGATCGGTGTCTGCAGCCGCGCCGCGCGCCTCTTTCATGGCCGAAATTGCCTTTTCGAACAGGTCGCCATCCAAGCCCATAACAACGTTGGAGAACATCTGGATGAAACGACGGTATGAGTCCCAAGCGAAACGCGGGTTTTCGGTTTGCTCGATGAGGCCGTTGATGGATTGGTCGTTAAGACCAAGGTTCAAAACCGTGTCCATCATGCCCGGCATCGAAATGGGAGCACCGGAGCGCACCGAAACCAGCAGCGGGTCTTTGGCATCGCCGATCTTCTTGCCCATGCGCGTTTCCAGGTCTTCGCGGTAGGAATTGATTTCTTCGAGCGCGCCCTCGGGCCACGTGTTGTTTGCCCCTGCGTATTCCATGCAGGTTTGACAGGTGATCGTAAATCCAGGCGGTACGGGCAAACCGATATTGGCCATCTCGGCCAAATTCGCCCCCTTGCCACCCAGCTGGGCTTTCATGAGGGCGCTGCCCTCGGTAACGTTGTTGCCCTGTGCGTCCGCTCCGAATCGGAAAACGCGTTTTACCTGTTCAGTCACCTTGTTCTCCTTAACGCTAGAAATACTTCGTGCCAGAACCATCTATCATCGCAAGGCGCCTTGGCGCACTGAGATGCGAACACACTAATAGTAGCGCACTTTTTCCCATTGGGCGGTTTCGCGGGCAAAAGAAAAAGCCCCCTCGAGGGGCTTTTTCTTATAAAGGTGTAACGGCGAATTCTTACAGGACTTCTTTGTTTGCCGGCGTGAGTCCCAGCGAGATCTTAAGGTTTCCGTTCAGGCAGCGCAGCTCATCGATCATGCGCTTTTCCAGACCCGCTTCCTTCATGGCAATGCGGTATTCAAACTGGTAAAGGCTGCCCATGTTGGTAGTTTGCAGGTTCACGAGCTCGCTTTGCGTAGCGTAGCGGGCAAGCACGTCGTCGAACATACCATCGAATTCAAGATCTTCGGGAACCGTGATGCGCAGCGTTTTAGAAGGCGTCGATGGGTTGCCGAAAGGAGTTGAAACGTAGACGACATTGAGAATGCCCACCACGATGGTAAGCAGCAACGCCAGACCCACATAGCCCATGCCCGTCGACAAACCGATGGCCATGGCCAAAAACACGCTGCCGATATCTTTTGCCGTACCTGCAATCGAGCGGAAACGAACGAGGTTGAACACGCCCATAACCGCAACGCCTGCGCCCAGGTTTCCGTTCACCAGCAAAATGACCATTTGAACGATCACAGGCAAAAGCGCCAAGGTCACAACAAAGTTCTTCGAATAGTTGTGCTTGTACATGTAAATGAGCGCACAAGCCAAACCAAAAACAACCGAGGCAAGCGTGCACAGGGCAAACGCGCCCGAGGTAAGCGACGCAACCGTTGAGCCGGTGCTTTCAAGCACCGACGTGAACAAAAAATCAAGCACAACGAATCCTTTCACTCGTCATGAACGCGCGCACGTCTAGTTCGCGCTTCATGGGCGCCGCAGGCGCACGTAAAACATGTTGATAGGCAGTTCCATATTTCGAGAACGACCCGGGATAAGCTTTGGTCTCCGTCAGGATATCGGTCAGCCACAACGGAAACGCCCCTGCCACCTTCACTTCCATCACCGATTGCCCATCATCGAGCAAACCGGCAAGTTCATGTGCGGCATCGAAATCGCGTTTGAAGAAATCGCAATACGCAATATCGGTGTCAAACGTCACGCGTGCCGGCACCAAGCTCTCGCATCCGGCGCGCATCTCATAGGCAACGCGTTGGCAGCTGGTGAGCATAGAGGGCCTCAAAAGCGGGTAGCGTTTGCAAAACGCATCGATTTCGCGGGCGATTTGGATGTTCACCGGCTCAAAGCCCAACGTTTCGCCCTGGGCGTTTTTAAGCGGAAAGCGAACGAGAGCATCCTCATAGGAGACGCCGTCCAGCAAATATGCCTCAGCGGCCAATTTGCTCATCTGCACACGACGCTTGTAAACGATTCCCTTGTACTTCTTTTTGATCTCGACGAAAACCACCTGCGCCTGCTCATAGGGGCCGTATGAGCGCACCCGGAGCTTTTCTTTGTACAAGGGCTTTTCAAGCGAACGCGCAATAAGCGCACGATCGGCAGTATCAAAGTACACGCTGTCGATGCGCGTTTGACCGTATGCGTCAACCACCATGCACGCATCAAGCGCTTTCGTGATTGACAGGCGCTTTTCGCGATCAAGACGGTACTTAACCTCTTTGCGCTCAAATGTTCCAATGTAGGTGTTCATACCAAACTCACCTGTTCCGTAATTTCGACGTTGCAAGCAGTTTAGGCGCGGACGCTTAAAACATCCTGAAAGCACGCTCAAGCCGTTTTAAGCTTTCTTTAAGAATGCACGCTACAATGGAACATGTCACAAATACTGCTGTTAAAACCGCACGGCGCGTTAAGCAAATCCGTGCCAATGCGGCACCCGAGCAGCACCCTTGCCACAGTAAGGAAGCGCCATGCAAATACTTGTAGTTGAAGACGACGTCCGCCTTGCCCAAGCCCTGGCGCAAATCTTGCAAGACAATGCGTACCAAGTTGACGTGGTGCACGACGGCGCATCGGGGCTCGATTACGCCGAAAGCGGCATATACGACATTGTGATTTTGGACGTGATGCTGCCTAAAATGAACGGGTTCGACGTGGTGACGGCCTTGCGCCGCAAAAACATCGACACCCCAGTGCTCATGTTAACCGCACGCACCACCGTGCCCGATAAAATAACCGGCTTTGACAGCGGTGCCGACGACTACATGACCAAACCCTTCTCCCCTGCCGAGCTGCTCGCGCACCTGCGTGCCCTTTCGCGGCGACAGGGACAGGTGATTTTTGAGCGCATCGAATTCGGCGATCTATCGCTTAACCTCGAAAGCCACGATCTTTCCTGCGCGCAGAAGTCCATCAACCTCAGCTTCAAAGAGTTTTCGATCGCGCACATCCTGATGGCCAACAAAGACCAGATAGTCTCAAAAGACCTTTTGATTTCAAAGGTGTGGGGCGTCGAATCGTCGGCGGTTGACAACAACGTGGAAGCCTACATATCGTTTTTGCGCAAGAAGCTGAAATTCTTAGGATCGAAAACGCAAATTGAAACGGTACGCAAAGTTGGTTACCGGCTGGTGTTCGAGGAGTAGCCATGCTCAAGAAACTGCGTGTCAAGTTCATTGCCGTAACTATGTCGATGGTAGCCGCCGTTTTGGTGGTTTCCTTTGCGACCATCTGCATCACCGAATACCAGCGCTCGCTTTCTGCCATTGAACTGGCGCTCACGGAAACCATCGAGTACAACTCGGAACTGGCGGCAAATGCCGCCCTTGAAGACCAGCTGGCCGCGCAAGAACAAATTGCTTCACCAGAGGAGCAATCAACCGCTCAAAGCCATGGCATGCGCGACGGAAGGCCGCCTCATGGCTCATCCAATTACTCGGGCGGGTTTGAAATTGGCGGATACGACAACAGAGGGCCACGCTTCCCCATTGCCCTTTTTTCCATTGACGACCAGGGCACGCTCACACCGGTTGCCGATGCGACAACCGCTTATTTATCCGATGATGTCTTGAACCAGGTGACACCCGTTGTAAGCGCCGCATCTGACGGACTGGGATACGACGCCGCCACGGGCTTGCATTTCGTGAAGACGCTCTCCCGCGGCACCACCTACGTTGCCTTTGCCGACGACTCCAACACCAGCAGCTGGCAATCGCTTGCCGTCACGCTGGCGCTGGTGGGACTGGGCACCCTTGTCATCTTCTTCGTGATCGTCCTGTTCCTATCCAAATGGGCGCTCAAACCGGTTGACGAAGCCTGGAAAGCGCAGCGTCAGTTCGTTACTGACGCATCGCACGAACTTAAAACGCCGCTCACGGTTATTTTGGCGAACACGTCGATACTGCTGAAGCATCCCGAGCGCTCCATCGCAAGCCAAAGCAAATGGCTTGAGAGCACCCAGGTTGAAGCGCAGAACATGGAAGGTCTCGTGAGCGAAATGCTCACCTTGGCTCAAGTTGAGTCCCGTCCCACGTCGCATCCCGAACCCATCGACCTTACCGATTTGGTTAACGCCCAGGTGCTTCAGTTTGAGTCGGTAGCGTTTGAACAGGGGTTCGAACTGGAAAGCGACATTGCGGACAACGTTGTGGTGCTGGGCGATCGCGAGCGCATCCGAAAACTCGTGTCGACGCTCATCGAGAACGCCAGCAAATACGTGAACCGCGATGGACGCGTGTCGGTGACGCTCGAAATCCGCGGAAAGAACGCCTGCTATACGGTGTTCAACACCGGCTCTGAAATATCCGAAGAAGACCTGCCTCATGTGTTCGACCGGTTCTACCGTGCCGACAAAGCGCGCACCAATGGCGTGGGCGGATTTGGCCTGGGTCTTGCCATTGCACGCGAAATTGCGCGCGACCACCACGGGGACATTGTTGCGAAAAGCGAAAAAAACGTGGGCACCACGTTTGAAGCAACGGTAGCGCTTCGCCCGTAATGCCCACGTAACTTGTGAAGCTGAGCACGTGTTTTGCAGCCGGCGCCTCACCAGGAGCCGGCTGTATTTCGTTATTTGGACTTCGCCATTTTGCCGAAGTCAGCGATACCCGCAAAAACGCCCACGAAGGAGTTGAGCAGTTTCATGCGGTTCGCGCGCAAGGCAGCGTCTTCGTCCATAACCATAACGTTCTCAAAGAACCTATCGATTGGCTGACGCAAAGCTGCCAACACGCCAAGAGCGCCCTGGAAGTCGTCTTGCGCCATCCGTTGCTCAAGTGCAGCCCTCGCGCTGCCAATAGCGGCAAGCAAGTCGGCTTCTTCGGCACCAAGGAGCGCATCGTCAACCTCTTGGCCTGCATCAGGCTGACGCAAATTGTTCGCACGCGCATACGCCGTTGCCAAGTCGGCAAAAGTTTCGGCGTCGTTGGCACGTGCACTTTCCAGCGCCGTCGCACGCGACACCACAACGGCAGGCTCAACGATGCCCGCGGCGAGCACGGCATCGATGGTATCCGCTTCAATGCCGCTATCGCGCAGCATGACTTTCGTGCGCGTGATGAAGAAATCGATGATTTCAGCGCGGGCCTCATCTGAAGCAAACTCAACGCCCTGATCGGCGAAGTTTTTGAGCGCGCAATCGATTGCTGCTTCAAGCGAAATGCCCAAACCGCTCTCGAGCATGTTCACGATGCCAATGGCACTGCGGCGCAAGGCAAACGGATCGGAGGAGCCCGTAGGTCCTTGCTTGACGGCGAACAAGCCGCAGATGGTATCCAGCTTGTCGGCAAGCGCTACAAGCTTGCCCACGGTGCTCTCGGGCAGCGCATCCCCGGCAAAGCGCGGCTGGTAGTGCTGCGAGATAGCTTGTGCAACCTGCGGCGTTTCGTGAGAGGCAAGTGCATAATAGCCGCCCATAATGCCCTGAACGCTGGTGAACTCAACAACGGCGTTCGTTACCAAGTCCGCTTTGCACAGATAGCACGCACGCTCAAGGTCGGCTGCATCCTGTTGCGGAAGCTTTGCGTCTTCGGCAAGGGCGCGCCCCAGCTTCACCAAACGCTCGGCTTTCTGCTTAACGGTTCCCAACGATTCTTGGAACACAACGTCATCAAGCTTTTGGATGTAATCTTCAAGCGGGCGTTTAAGGTCTTCCTCATAGAAGAACTTCGCATCGTCAAGGCGGGCGCGAACCACGCGCTCGTTGCCGTCGACGATGGTTGCGCTGCATGCAGGATCGCCGTTAGAAACGATAATGAAGTTGTTCGTGAGCTTGTGATCTTGGTCGTACAGCGGGAAGTAACGCTGGTGCACGAGCATGGCGTCAACGATGATCTCCTCGGGCACGCGCAAGAACTCTTCGTCGAACGTGCCCATGAGCACGGTTGGGTACTCGGACAGGTTAACCACCTCGAGCAACGTTTTGGCGGGCAATTCGGCTTGGTAGCCCGTTTGGCGCTCGATAGTGGCCACACCTTCGACGATTACGCGCTCGCGCTCGGCTTGCGTCGGAACCACCTTCGCCGCACGCACCACGTCAAGCAGGTTTGCCGCGGTGTCGATTTCGTGGGAGCCCGGGGCAAGAACGCGATGGCCGAACGTAACGTTTGACGACGTGGCACCCGCAAAGCTCAGCGGAATAGCCTCATCGTCCAACAGGGCAACAATCCAGCGCACTGGGCGCACGAAGTAATCGCTGTAAGCGGCCCAACGCTGACTGCGCGGCCACTTCACCTGCGTGATGAAGCTGCGCAAAACAGCCGGAAGCAGCTCGATAACGGGCGTTGCGGGAATGTTTTTGGTTGCGAACACGTACTCGACATCGCCCACCATGCGGCGTTCAAGCGATGCAGGGTCAACCCCTTTGCCACGTGCAAAACCCGCGCCCGCTTTGGTTAAATTACCTTCCGCATCAAAGGCGATTCGCACCGCGGGACCTTTGTGCTCTTCCACCAACGCGGCCGTTTCGGAAGCCACCTCGTAGGCCATCACAATAAGCCTGCGCGGGCTTGAATGAATCTCGATGCGCCCATACGGGATGCGCGCCTCATCAAAGGCGGCAGGCACCATTTTCTCCAGCTGCTTGTTGGCAGAGTCCAAATCGAAGGCGGGAATTTCCTCGACACCGATCTCGAATGCAAGGGTATGGGTTGAAGTCATTGGTTTACTCCCCTTCCGTGGACGAGACCGAATCGTCGGTTGCTATTACGTTGTCCAGGTACGAGCGGCAGCAATCCTTGACCATTGAGCGAACGCGCAGGATGTAGGCCATGCGCTCCGTTGCCGAAATAACGCCGCGTGCGTCCAGCAAATTGAACGTGTGGCAGCACTTCAGCACCCAATCGTATGCTGGAAGGGGCAAGTTGTTGGCAAGGCACAGCTGCGCTTCACGCTCGTACTGGCTAAAGGCCTCGAACAAGAAATCGGTGTTGCCAATCTCGAAATTGTATGTCGAGAACTCGCGCTCGTTCTCCAGGTACACGTCACCGTAGGTGAACGCAACGCCATCATCACCGCGCGCCCACACGATATCGAATACCGAATCGACGCCTTGGATGTACATGGCCAAACGCTCCAAGCCGTAGGCGATTTCTACGGGCACAGGAGAGCATTCGAAACCGCCCACTTGCTGGAAGTACGTGAACTGCGTGACCTCCATGCCGTTAAGCCACACTTCCCAGCCAAGTCCCCAAGCGCCTAACGTGGGGCTTTCCCAGTCGTCCTCAACAAAGCGCACATCGTGCTTGTTGGGATCGATGCCAATGGCGCGCAAGCTGCCCAAATACAGGTCCTGGATGTTGTCAGGCGATGGCTTCATAAGAACCTGGAACTGATAGTAGTACTGAAGCCTGTTGGGGTTCTCGCCATAGCGGCCGTCGGTTGGACGGCGGCAACCCTGCACATACGCCGTGCGCCACGTGTCGGGCCCCAGCGCGCGCAAAGTGGTAGCGGTATGGTTGGTGCCCGCTCCTACCGCACCGTCGTAAGGCTGGAGAATGACGCAGCCTTGGGATGCCCAATAATGCTGCAGATTCATCACGATATCCTGGAAGGTGGGAGGATTCGCGATGGCGGTTTCGGTCGTTGAAGAATCGATTGTCATGGTTTTCCTTTATCTTGACGCTTGCCGTTTAAGCGGAGCACTTTCTTGTTGCTACAAAAGCCCAATGCGATTGAGCGGCCAATAGATGAAAAATGCGCGACCCGTTACCGAGCTTTCCGGAACCGGCCCAAAATAGCGGGAATCCTTTGACAACTCGCGATTGTCGCCCATAACCCACAGATGACCTTCTGGAACGGTATACGGATACGAAATGTTCACGCCGGGAGCATGAACGGGAAGCGGCTCGGAATTGCCCAGAACGTACGACTCATCCAACGCCTGCCCATCCACATAAACAATGCCGTTGATAATATCGACCGTTTGACCCCCTGTTGCCACAACGCGCTTAATGAGCGTGGTGGGCTGCTCGCTCTCCAGATGAATATCTACCGGCGAAACGAACGTGACAATTTCACCCGCCTTGATGGGGTTGGTCCAATAGGTAATTTTTTCAGAGAACACCATGTCGCCGGGAATGATGGTGTTTTCCATTGAACCCGAAGGAATTTGGTAGGGCTGCACGATGAACGTGCGCAGCCCGAACGAAAGGCCCAAAATAATAGCGACAGCAAAAAACAGGCTGGATAGGATTCTTACTGTGTTGTTGGGACGCCTCTCGGCGTGCTGCCCCGAATCCATAAGTCTGCGTACTTCCTTTCAAAGTTGCCCTACAGGCACAAGCAAAACAACACGATTGCAATCAGCGAACAATCGCATTGCGATAATTTCAATAGAATACAATCATAACGCGCTGTGAAGCGCTGCTTTATTCGTCGTGCAAACTTTTAAGAAATTCTCTATCCGCATCTGAAAGCGGCGCGGTTTCCAACAAGTCGGGACGCAACGCCAACGTGCGCGCCAAACTTTGCTCGCGACGCCACTGGTCCACTTTTTTATGGTCGCCCGACAACAAAACCGGCGGCACGTCCCTACCCCGAAACGTAGCGGGACGCGTATATTGCGGAAACTCGAGCAATCCCGCCGCGAAGCTTTCCTCTTTGGCGCCCTCTTCGGCGCCAAGCACGCCATCCAATTTGCGCACAACCGCATCGATAACAACCATCGAAGCCAGCTCGCCACTGGTGAGCACGTAATCGCCCAACGAGATTTGATAATCGGCAAGATCGTAAGCGCGCTCGTCAATGCCCTCGTAATGTCCGCACACGAACAGCAGGCGCTCTTTTTGGGAAAGCTCGCATGCCAGCTTATCGTCAAACGTACGCCCCGCAGGCGAGAGGAAAATAACCGTCGGGCGGGGCCCATCGCCATGCCTGGGCTCCGGGCCGGTACGCGGTTGTTCGTCTTCGGCAGCAACCGCACTATCGTGCACCATACCGCAAATAGCTTCGAAAGCTTCGTAGATAGGCTCGCATTTCATCACCAGTCCGTGACCGCCACCGTAGGGCTCGTCGTCGGTGGTGCGATGCCTATCGTGCGTCCAATCGCGCAGATCGTAGGCACAAAAGTCAAGAATGCCCTTTTGCTGGGCAATCTTCATCATAGAGGACCCCATCACGGAGTCGTACATATGGGGAAACGTCGAGAGGGTTTCGATAATCATGCCAGACCTCCTTGGCTGGGCGCTTGAACCCTACAATTCAAGCAAGCCGCGCGGCACCTGCGTGATTACAACGCGCGCATCAACGTCCACATCGCGTATGAACTCATCGACAACGGGTATCAGGATGTTTGCGCCATCGGCACCGTCGCCTTGTGGGCGCACCACCTCGAGCAACGATTGCGTGGGGTTGTCTATAAGACCCGCAACGTGGCCCAAGCTGCCGAATTGAATATCTTGCACTTCCCAGCCTTCCCAGGACTGGGGCAATTCGTAGAGCTCCTTAAGGTCATCTTCCGAAAGGCGCGCCAGACAGCTGCATCCTACCAGCTCATCGGCGATGCTCTTTTCGGTAATGGCGTCAAAATGCACCACTGCGGAGAAATCATCAAGCATCTCGACAGAGACAACCATTGCCTCACGCGGGACATCGATGCGCGGCGGCACGAACGCCACCTGCATGCCCTCGTCAAGCAAAAAAGGAAGGCCCGCCGCGCTTTTGACGACGAACCCCCCGTTTAAATTCCGCGTTTTCGCCAGATAGGCGATGTTGTACCAGCCGCGCATTTACTCGATGATCTCAACTTCCACATGAGAATTGGTGCGCGAAGCGGCAGCGCGAGCCAAGGTGCGAATCGATTTGATTACGCGGCCCTGACGGCCGATAACCTTACCCGCATCTTCTTCATTTACATGAACTTCGATCAAGATGGAGCCATCTGCAGTGTGGCCCGCAACAATCTGAAGATCTTCTTCATGCTCAACAAGCGGACGGACCAGGCAATCAACAAGCCCGACCATTTCCTGTGTTTGATCAGCCATGAAGCTTACGCCTCTTCGTTAGCGTTCTTCCATAAACGCGCAACGGTGTCGGTAGGCTGAGCGCCAACGCCCAACCAGTAGTTGACACGCTCGGTATCGAACTTGACCATGTTGGGGGTTACGTTGGGGTTGTAACGGCCAACCTCTTCGATGAACTTGCCATCGCGGCGTGCGCGGGAATCCGCTACAACGATGCGATAGTATGCGTACTTCTTGGCGCCATGACGGGCGAGACGAATTTTTACAGCCATGAAGTCGAACTCCTTTTACGTTTGGGCTTTATTACCAGGCTCCCGCCACCAAGCGGGCACCTTTTGTCTGCAAAAACAGCAATTGTTTATGATACGGCCATAAACCCTGTTTGACAAGCAATGTTTCGTGTAATTCTACTGAAGACGCGTCCTTTGCCGATGCAAAGCATCACGTTTGCGGTGAAAAAAACACATTGCACGAACAGTTATTGCCCCAGCATCTCCTGCAGCTTCTTCAAATCGGCACGACTCATACCGCCGGGCAACCCGGGCATACCCAACCTACTCGGTTTCTTGCCCTTCTTGCCTTTCTTGCCCTTCTTCCCGCGCGGAGGATTGGCAAGCGCTGGGGTCATCTTCTTCATCATCTTGCGCGCTTCGTTGAACTTCTTCATCACGTCGTTGACCTCATGCACGGTCACGCCGGCGCCAGCGGCAATTCGCGCACGGCGGCTGCCGTTCAACAAATCGGGCTTGAGACGCTCTTGCTTGGTCATGGAGTTGATGATGACTTCCATGTGATCGAGCGCGGCCTCGTCAACCTGGCCCGAAGAAAGCGCCCTATCGCCGCCGGGAAGCGCTGCGACCAGTTTCGACACGCCGCCCATCTTGCGAATCTGGCGATTCATATCCAAGAAATCGTTGAGGTTGATGTCATTGCGCAACAGGCGCTCGGCCGCTTCTGCTTCTTCTTCCTGCTGCTGGACGCGAACGGCGTTCTCGATAAGGGACACCATGTCGCCCATGCCAAGAATGCGCTTTGCCATGCGGTCGGGATGGAACGCCTCCAGCGAATCGGGTTTTTCACCCTGGGAGATGAACTTGATGGGCTTACCCGTTGCCTCGCGAATGGAAAGCGCACCGCCACCGCGCGCGTCGCCGTCCATCTTCGACATGATGACACCGTCGAAATCGACGCGCTCCGCAAACGCTTTGGCGACGTTGACCACGTCCTGGCCGGTCATGGCGTCCACTACCATGAGTATCTGATCGGGATTGGTTGCCTGCTTGATGTTTTCGGCTTCGGTCATCATCTCTTCGTCAACGTGCAAGCGGCCTGCCGTGTCGATGATAACGACATCGCGCAGGTTATCGATGGCGTTTTGAACGCCCTCGCGCGCGATTTTAACCGGATCTTGGCCCTCACCGCGATACACCTTCACGCCAATTTCGCCGCCCAGCGTTTCCAACTGGTCGGCTGCGGCAGGACGGTAAACGTCGCATGCAACCAACAACGGGTTGTGCTTCTGGTTTTTAAGCAGATAGGCAAGCTTTGCGGCCGCGGTTGTTTTACCTGAACCCTGCAATCCCACCAGCATAATGACGTTGGGAACCTTGTTGGGTGCCAAATCGAGCTTCGCATCGCTTTCGCCCAGCAGACGGGTAAGCTCGTCCAGGACAACTTTGATGACGTTTTGAGCAGGCGTGAGCGAATCCAACACCTCAGACTGCATGCAGCGCTGCGTGCAGTTGGTGGTGAAATCCTTCACCACTTTGAAGTTGACGTCGGCCTCAAGAAGCGCCATACGGATTTCGCGCATGGCATCGGATATGTCTTTCTCGGTAAGACGGCCTTTGCCGCGCAAACCCGAGAAGATGCCTTGCAGTCTATCGGATAAGCTGTCGAACATATTACTCTCCTTGTATCAAAACGCGTTTGGCTGCGCGCAAACTGCGTGCGGCTGTTTTGCGCCACGTTATGCGTTTGCTATTCGCTCTCACTCTCGCTTGTTCGGCCGAAGTCGCCGATAAGATCGCGCGCGTACTCATGCGCATCGAAATCTTTTAAGTCGTCCATTCCCTCGCCGACACCCAGTTTGAGAACGGGCAGTTGGAGCTCATGGGAAACGGCTAACGCAATTCCGCCCTTGGCGGTTCCGTCGAGCTTGGTGATAATCACGCCATCGAGCTCGAGGGCACGGTTGAACTCGCGCGCCTGGGCAAGACCGTTTTGGCCCGTTGTAGCATCTATTACCAGCACGTTGTACACAGGCATCTGGGCACGTTTGCGCACAACGTTAACCACTTTTTCAAGCTCGCGCATAAGGTCGGCTGAGGTATGGAGACGCCCCGCCGTATCGATGAGCACCAAATCGGCGCCCAAGCTTTCCGCGCGCTCGATGGTGTCGTAGCACACGCTTGCCGGATCGCTGCCACGCTGACGCGAGCATATTTCAACCTGCGCGCGCTGCGCCCACACCTCAAGCTGCTCGATAGCGGCTGCACGGAACGTATCGGCGCTTCCCAGCACCACCGTGCGCCCCTTGTCATGCGCTTCTTTGGCAATTTTTCCGACCGTGGTTGTTTTGCCTGAGCCGTTTACGCCCACGAACAGCACCACGGCCTCATCGCCGGACAAAATCTCCTGGCCGCCTTCAACGAAGAATTCCGCCAGTTGGTCGTAGAGCATGTCCAGCACGGCATACGCATCGGGCAAAGCCTTGCGCGTTGCCTGGTCGCGAAGGTTCTCGACCGCCTGGGCTGCTACCGCACCACCCACATCAGCCAAGATGAGAGCTTCTTCCAAGCCTTCCCAGAATTCCTCATCAAGATCGGGTCCGCGATCCAAAATAAGGTTCATACGCTCTTTGATCTTGTCGCGTGAGCGCGCCAGCCCTTCGCCGAAACGTCCGAAAAAGCCCACGGTATTCCCTTCTAGCGTCAGTTGTTTTCATGCTCGAGCTTTTGGCTGAGCACCTTGGTCACACCATCGGACTGCATGGAAACGCCGAACAACACGTCGGCCATTTCCATAGAGCGCCGCTGATGGGTAATCATTATAAGCTGCGTTGAGCTGCGCAGTGAATCGATGTACGAAATGAGCCGTCGAAGGTTGGAATCGTCGAGCGCCGCTTCAACCTCGTCCAAAATATAGAACGGCGTCTTGCGAATGCGATATATGGCAAACAGCAGCGCCAGCGCCGTCAGCGATTTTTCGCCGCCGCTCATAAGGGTCATCTTGGTAATGCGCTTGCCGCGCGGCTGCGCCTTTACCTCAACGCCGGTATGTTCAAGGTCGTCGGGGTCGTCAAGAACCAGTTCGGCATGACCTCCCGGGAACAGCACCGAGAACACTTCGTTGAAGTTCTGGTTCACCTTTTCGAACGTGACCGCAAAATCATCGCGCATGCGCGCATCGATGAGACGCACGATTTTCGCCAGCGATTTGCGCGCCGCAGCGACGTCATCGAGCTGTGCCATAAGGAAATCGTAGCGCTTCTTGAGCTTTTCGTACTCTTCAGCGGCGTCGGGATTGATAACGCCCATGTTCTTGATGCGATTCGTAAGCTTTACGGCTTCCTGCTCATAGGCGGGACGCTCTTCAAGCTGTGGCATTTCCTCGGCCACCTCAAGCGGACAGGACAGCTCGTCTACCACCGTGGAGACCGCGGTTTGCACCAGTACCTCCATGCGGCCCTTTTCAACCTGCACGTTGGTCATGCGCGAATTCGCGCCGTCCAAGGCCTCTTGCGCCACCTGCGCAGCACGGCGCGCCTGTTCGGCTGAAACCTGAAACCCATCCGAAAGGTTCTGCGAAGCCAGCATGGCGTCATCCAGAGCGCTCATGCGCGCCCGCAAGCTTTCGGAGAGCTTCTCAAGCGTATCAAGAACGGGCAGGGCGCGCATCTGTGCGACGCGCTTGACCACAAGCGTCTTAGCTGCGTCTTCCAGTGTGCGCGAGGCTTGCGCGATATCGTTGTCACGTGCGGTTACCATGCGCTGCGCGTACGTGAGCCGCTCTTTGAGCGTTGCCAGCTCCAAACGCGCGCTCACCAGTTCGTCGTTGAACCCACCAGCCTGGCGACGCAACGGAGCCACCTCTTCGGTTGCCTGCGCAACAAGCGAAGCAAGTTGTTCGCGCTCGCGTTCCTTGTCTTCGATGGAAGCCTCGAGCATCTCCACATCGGGACGGATCTTGTTCAGGGTTTCAGCGGCACGCTCAAGCTGAGCACGCACGCTCTCGAAGTCATTTGCAAGCGCTTTCACACGCTGTTGAGCACGTTGTTGAGCAGTGGAGGCAGCCTCGACGGAGCCTTTTTGCTGCGCATGCTCCTGACTTGCATGCAAGCTTCGCTCTTGGGCGGTTGCATAGGCGCCCTCCGCGCTTTGCAGCTCGCCCTCAGCCTGACTTGCGGCCTCACGCGCACCTGCAAGCTGGCTTTCAAGCTCGCTTAACCTGCGCTCACGAGCCAGCACGCCTTCACGCTCATCGGCAACCGCACCGTAGACAATCACCTTGCCCTGCGGCCAAATTGCGCACCCGTCAGCCGTAACGAAACGCAAACCAACCGTGTCGGATGCATGCGCCGCAAACGCCTGATCACGAGAATCGCACAAAACCACATCGCCCAGCAGCGATTCAACGATGCGCGCGGCATCGTGCGAGTAGTTGAGTTTGTCCACCAGAGGAACGCCCACCTTTGAGGTGCGCGCCGAAACCGTCGCGCTGAACGCATCTTCTTTGAGAACAACCGAAACATCGCCGGCCTTGCGCTGGGACAGCAGAAGGTCGCATACCGTGCGGGCATTGTGCGCATCGCGAACCATCAGGGCGGAAAGGTCGTCGCCCAACAGATGCTCGACCAAGCTCTCGATATCGCGGGGAGCACCAAGGGCGTGCGCGAACGGGACCAAATCGCCCTCGACGAGCTGCGCGTTGTCCATCAGCCATGCAAGTGCCGGAGCAGCACTTCTGGTTGCCGACAGCGATTGCTTCACCGCTTTTATTTCGGCGTTCAAAACGCGCTCTTCGTCGGTGCGCGCGTCAAAACGCGCCTTAGCCTGTGCGCGCGCCTCAAACGCGGCAGCCAATTCGGCTTGCGCGCTTTTTTCGGCAGCTTCAAGCTCAAACAAGCGCTCTTGCGCGTGCTCGAACGCCTTTGTTTGCGCATCGTAGTCGCTTGTTGCCCGCGCAAGCTCGGCTTCAACCTCGATGCGGCGCGCCTCGTAGAGCTTCTCTTGGGCAACGCCCGACGAAAGGCTCTCTTTGAGCTGCGTCAAATCGCGCCGCGCACGTTCGCATTCCTGTGCGAGCTGTCGTTGATCGCGCTCGAGTTCCTCGATGCGACGCTGCGCGTCGTTGCGCGCTACCACCGCTTGCTGACGTCGCTGTTCAATGTCGTCTACGTTGTCCTGCGCGCGTGTAAGGCGCAGCTGCACCTCCTCAAGGGAACGTTGCGCACCTTCGCGTTCGCGCACGGCCTCTTCGCGTGCAAGCTTTGCGTTTTCAACCGACGACAGAACATCTGCCTCGTAAGCGCCGGCCGATTGGCGTTTTTGCTTCAAAAGCAGCACCGCGCCGTCAAGACGTTCGGAAATTGATGTGGCACGCCTCTGATCGCGCGCAAGCTCCCCGGCACTTGCCGCTTTCGTGCGAATGAGCTCTTGGATATCGTTCACGCTCTGTTGGGCGCGGGTAACGTTTTCGCGCTGTTGTTCGAGCTCACTTGCCAGCTGGCCCTCTTGGGAAACCAAACGCTCCCACTGGCCCTGCAAATTGCGAAGATCGTCAACGGCAAGCGCGAGTTTCACCTCGCGCAAACGGGCGCTGGCCTCCTGATATGCTTTAGCGCGCTTGGCTTTGCGCTCGAGCGGCCCCAGCTGGCGATTGATTTCGGCAACAACATCCCCCACCCGCGTGAGGTGCATGTCCATAGTGGCGAGCTTGCGTTCGCTCTTTTCTTTGCGTTGCTTGTGCTTGAGAACGCCGGCCGCTTCTTCTATGAGCGCACGGCGATCTTCGGGCTTGGACTGCAATATTTGATCGAGGTTGCCCTGCGAAATGATGGTGTGCGTACCAGCTCCCAAACCGGTGTCATGCAAGATGTCAAGAACATCCATGCGGCGGGAAACCACACCGTTTACCAGATATTCCGATTCTCCGCTGCGATACATGCGCCGAGAAACGGAAACTTCGTCGAAATCGACGGGAAGCATGTGATCGGAGTTGTCGAGCACGAGTTCTACCTCGGCAAACGACACCGGTTTTCGCGCCGACGACCCCGAGAAAATGACGTCTTCCATGGACGAGCCGCGCAAATGACGCGGGTTGCGCTCGCCCAACACCCACAAAACGGCATCGGAAATATTGGACTTGCCGGACCCATTGGGGCCGACAATAGCGGTAATGCCCGGTTCAAGAGTTAAAACGCTGCGATCGGCAAAGGATTTAAAGCCTTTGAGCGCGAGAGACTTCAAATACATGGAGTTCTGATTCCTTTACCCGTAGCTTTATTCATCGCCTGGCGGCAATTGCTTCGCTTTCCTGTTGCGGTTGCGCCGTGCATTGCGCGCCTGGGTTTTTTCGACCTTGGCCTGCGCTTGCGCAACCGTCTTCTCGGCTTTGGCGCGCGCTTCGGCAGCAGCGCGTTCTGCGCGCTCCTCATCGTCAAGGCCCAGTCCGAAGAACTCGCTCAAACGTGCGAGCGTGCTTTTTGCCGCTTGGCTTTCGGCTTCTTTTTTAGTGCGCCCGGTACCGCTTGCAAGACCCATCGAGCCGGCGAACACCTGCGCCACGAACGTGCGGTCATGCGGAGGGCCCTGCGTGTCGATAAGCTTGTAAGTGGGCGTGATACCGTCCTCTTGCAAACGCTCCTGCAAAGCGCTCTTGGGGTTTTCGGGCTCATTGGCCATATCGATGCTCATCTTGGGAATAAGCGTGCGCTCAACGAACTCCTGAGCGGCCGCAATGCCTCCATCAAGATACAAAGCGGCAACAACAGCTTCGTATACGTTTTCGAGCGCGGAATGCAATCCGCGTCTGCCCGTGCCCGCTTCAGACGATCCGAACACGATAACCTCGGCAAATCCCAAATCGTTGGAAACCTGCGAAAGGCTTGACCCCGACACCAAGGAAACTTTGATACGGGTGAGGCCGCCTTCATCCAACTCGTGGTAACGATGGAAGGCAACCGATGCCACAATGGCACCCAATACGCTGTCGCCCAAAAACTCAAGGCGCTCGTAAGAATACTTCACCGAACGGCCTTCGGTAGCAGACGGATGCGTGATAGCAGAAAGCAGCAAACGCTCATTGGCAAAACGATGCTGAATAATTTCTTCAGCACGTTTTAGTTTTGTTTGCTGTTCCTCGCTGAAATCCACCTAAGCGCTACCTGTCTTTGATACGGGACATATACAAGCGACCTCGCGGTCACGTACCGATTTTATTGTAGTTGAGAATCTTGAAAGTAAGATGTTTCTAAATCGTTTGCGCGATTAATTCAGAAACGCCCGCGCGAACAACCTCTGCGGTAGTGAGCACGCCGTTTTTGATGGCCTCAGCGTTAGACGAACCATGTCCCACAATACACGCCCCCTTCACGCCCAACAGCGGCGCACCGCCATAGGCATCGGGGTTCACCTTGTCTTTAAGATCATGAAGGCCCTTTGACATGGTGGCGGCACCCAATTTGGTGAGCAACGAGGCATACATGATGCTCTTCAGCTCGCCGAAGAGCATTTTTGCCGTGCCCTCAAGCGTTTTCAGGCAGACGTTGCCGGTAAAGCCATCGGTGATAACCACATCGAACGTTCCTGCCGTCACGTCGCGGCCTTCCGCATTGCCCGCAAAATTCGGAAGACCCTCGCGCAGCATGCGATGAGCTTCTTGAGCGAACTGCGAACCTTTGGTCTCCTCTTCGCCGATGTTGAGCAAACCTGCTCGAGGATTGCTCACCCCCAGAACCTTTTCGGCGTAAATGGAGGCCATCTTGCCAAATTGAACCAAATACTCGGGCTTGCAATCGGCGTTTGCCCCCACATCGCACAAAACAACCGGCTTGGAAGGGCACGGAACAACGGTGGCTAAAGCGGGACGAGCAATTCCTTTGATGCGGCCCATCACCAACGTGCCCGCGGCCAAACATGCACCGGTGGAACCAGCCGAAAAAAAGCCAGCAGCCAGCCCTTCTTTTACCAAACGGCAGCCAACCACTATCGAAGAATCTTTCTTCTTGCGCACGGCATTTGCAGGATGCTCGGCCATATCGATGAATTCGGTGGTTACCTGAGCGCTGCAGCGTTCCTGCGATGCGCAAAACGGTTCAACCACGTCAGCGGGACCGCACAGGATTACTTCGATATCAGGGTCGGCGGCCAAGGCCTGTTTTACGCCTTCAAGCACGACGCCAGGAGCGTTGTCTCCGCCCAGCGCATCTACTGCAACTATGGTAGCCATTTGCGATTTCTCCTTTGCAAGAAGCGATTCTTTTCAGGATGCAGTAAAAGAAAAACCTCCCACTATCGGCAAACCCGATCGGGAGGTTTCACAAAACTGAATGGGTTGCAGATCTACTCGGTCTCGATGATCTCGCGATCTTTGTAGTAACCGCAGTTCGGGCACACACGATGAGGAAGCTTCACCTCGCCGCACTGCGGGCAAACCGAGCGCGAAGGTGCATCGATGCGGTCATGAACACTACGGCGCCTATGCGTGCGAATACGGCCCATGCGTTGTTTAGGTACTGCCATTTTTACTCTATCTCCTTCGTTAAAGCCGCACCACCACGCGACTTGTGTAACTTAAACATGCGGTCTGTTATGGTATCAAAGGGTTTATGTGCGTGCAAGCATCGTGTCATTATCTGCACAATTTCGCAACGATGTGCGCCGCGCGCCCTTTCCCCTGTTGGCTAACTTTCGTTTTTGCCGTCTTGACCTTGCTCTTCGAACGAAAGGTTCTTCAAAACCGCAAAGGGGTTTTGAGCCTCTTCGAACGAGTTGTCCGTATCGGTGGCGCATCCGCACGGCCCCTCATTCAAATTTGCCCCGCACGTGGGACAAATGCCCAAACAGTCCTCTTTGCAAAGCGGAACGGCGGGAGCCTCAACGATGAGGGCGGCTTTGATAAGCGGCTCCAAATCGATGATATGATCGTCGGGAAGCACATCGAACTCATCGTCGTCAAGGTCTTCAGGATGGTTCGCTTCGGCGTTGATGAGGAAATACCCTTCGATATCGCCAACAAACGAAACCTGCACATCGTCAAGGCAACGCGCGCACGACGTTTGCCCCAAACCCTCTACCCTACCGGAGACCAAAAACGCCTCTCCGGTATTGGTAACCTGCACATCCCATGCAACCGGCTCCGCAAACGTGTAAACATCGGGGCCAACCGCAAGTTCGCCAAGCGTTAATTCTCCCTCAAAACGAGAACTCTCCGCGAGCGCGAAGAGTTCTGCAGGGATCTTTATCGGAGCACCCATTTTCACTAACGATTTGCGAGCGTGGTCGCATTAAGGCGATCACGGCAACGACGAACGTTGGTGAGAAGCGTGTCAAGGCTTTGCTCTACGTGGCCGAACACCTCATCGGCGTAATCTTCGGCACCAGCACGCGTTTGACGCTCGAGCTCACGCGCATCAGCGAGGATTTGGTCGCTTTGCTGCTGGGAGATGCGCACGATTTCCTGCTCGCTGGCAATGGTCATAGCCTGGCTGCGGGCATCCTCGATCATGCGATTGGCTTCAGCCTCGGCATCATCGAGCAAGCTCTGACGCTCGCGAACAATTTGGCGAGCCTGAGAGAACTCGCTGGGGAACGTGTCGCGAATTTCATCCATGATTTCGAACGCCGCTGCAATGTCGACTTGGCGCATATTGTTTTTACCGAACACGGGCTTCGAATCCTCAAGAAGGATGGAAAGCTCCTCAAGTAGCCCCAAGACTCCTGTTTCGTCCATGATTTTCCTTCCACGCATGCTGCAGTTTTTGTTCATGTGCGATGCAAATCGCTATGGTGCACAACTTGTTGAAAATTGTATCAGGTTTGCCCATTGAGGCGAACTCCACCATAAACTAGGCACATTCTACCACGTCGCAGCTTAGATTATCACTTTACATTCGCCAATGCGCTTAAGCGGGAAACTTTTCTTGCAGCGCGCGGGCAACGCAAGGCGGCACGAACTTCGACACATCGCCGTGCAAACTTGCGATTTCGCGCACGATTGAGCTGGAAAGATAAACGTACTCAGGAGGCGACATAATGAAAACCGTCTCCAAATTGCTGGAGAGCTGGTAATTGAGCGCGTTCATTTGGAACTCGTACTCGAAGTCGGTTACCGCGCGCAAGCCCTTTACCACAACGGGAGCATTCTGCTCTTTGGCGAACTCCACCAGCAGGCCTTCGAAGGGTTCAACGGTAACGTTGGGGATATCCTTCGTGGCCTCACGCGCAAGGGCGACGCGTTCTTCCAACGTGAACAGCGGCTGCTTGCGCGGCGACGCGGCTACGGCAACCACCACGTGGTCCATAAGCTGCGCAGCGCGTGTTATGACATCAAGATGGCCATAGGTGATGGGATCAAATGTTCCCGGCGTCATCGCTTTGCTCATCATCATCGCCTTTCGTGTTGGTTGGATTCGCCTGCATCATAGTAACACCGGTTTTACCGTATTTTTTGGAAACCAGAACGTCGAAGCCAAGTTCGTGGGCAACCTCAGCCACCAGCGAGGCCGCCGTAAGCGCATGTTCGTACACGATGAGCGCTTCCTCGCTTGCCGCCCCTGACGCCATAAGCCCTCTTGCAAAGCTCAAGACCGTGTGAGGCGCCATGGCATAGGGCGGATCGAAGAACATAAGGTCAAACGGCTTGCTTGCTTTAACGTAGCGGCTGGTAAGAACATCGGCGTTCACCAAACGGGCCCGACTGGCATCAAGTCCCAGTTTGGAGATGTTTTTCCCCACCGCTTTTTGGGCTTTGCGATCGCTTTCGAAGAAAAGAGCGCTCTGGGCTCCCCACGAAAGCGCCTCAAGCCCCAAAGCACCCGACCCAGCAAAAGCGTCGAGCACCACCGCGCCATCAAGGCCGCCGCGCAAGCTTGCAAGCGAGTTCATCATTGCCTCGCGCACCCGATCGGTGGTGGGACGCGTGGTGTCACCCGAAGGCGCTTCAAGAGGACGCCCCCGAAATTCTCCTGCAACAATACGCACAGCTAGCCTCCTGAAACCTCGCTGGCCGTTTTGAACACAATGCGCGCCTCTCGCGCAAGTGCACGATGCTCGGGAAGCGACAGTTCGGGATCTTCGTCCAGAATACGGCGGGCGTCTTCATGTGCCGCCTCGATCACCGCACCATCGCGCATGATGTTGACGAGCTTCAAACCAGACGCTCCATGCTGGCGATTTCCCAAGATATCTCCCTCACGGCGCAGCGATAAATCGTATGCGGACAGTTCGAACCCGTCGTCGGTGTGCTCCATTGCCTTTAAGCGCTCAAGCGCAACCGGCGCCTTCGACGACGAAACCAAATGAACTTCGCCTTTTATGGTGCCGCGACCAACGCGGCCGCGCAGCTGATGGAGCTGGGCCAAACCAAAGCGGTCGGCATCCTCGATAATCATCACCGTGGCATTCGGCACGTTCACACCTACCTCGATGACGGTGGTGGCCACTAAAACCTGGGTTTCCCCTGCAACGAACCGATCCATAACCGCTTGCTTTTCGGCTGCGGGCATCTTGCCGTGCAGAAGCTCCACGTTGTAGTCGACGAACGTCTTCTGCTGCAGAAAACGCGCATGCGCCGTTGCCGCCGAAAGGTCCTCGTCGCGAAGGTCGTCTTCGTCTTCGATGCAAATTGACCCAAACTCGTAATCGTCGTGCTCTTCGTCGTCTGCGCCCTCTTGGCTCTTTGTCGCCGGCTTGCCAATAAGCGGGCACACCACATACACCTGCTCACCGCGCGCAAGCGCAGCAAGCGCGCTATCGTAGGCCTCGCCGCGCATTTGCTTGGTGTGAACGGCAGTGGTGCGCCCACCCGTCGCATGGGGGCGCTGCTTGATGTACGACAACGTCAGATTGCCAAAAAGCGAAAGGGCCAACGTGCGCGGTATGGGGGTGGCCGTCAGGAATAGCGCGTCGGGACAGGAACCTTTTGCAAGCAGCGCAGCGCGCTGATCAACGCCAAATCGCTGCTGTTCGTCGATTACCGCCAGCGTCATATTTGAGAACACCACATCATCTTCAAGCAGTGCATGGGTGCCCAACAGCACCTTGATGGAGCCATCGGCAACGCCCGCCACGATACGCGAACGATCTTCCGCCGACGTGGAGCCGGTCAATATATCCCACGAGATGTCCGCCGCATCAAGCAATGCGCCCACACTTGCGGCGTGCTGGCGCGCAAGGATCTCGGTGGGAGCCATAAGCGCCGCCTGCCCCTGCGAGTCGACGGCAGCTGCAAGTGCATGGGCTGCCACCACCGTTTTTCCCGTTCCCACATCGCCCAAAAGCATGTGGTTGGCGGTTTTGGGCTGCGCCATCACCTGCAATATCTCATCGCGCGCCTGCTTTTGCTCGTCGGTAAGGTCAAAGGGCACGCAAGCCGCCAGCGCGGTAAGGTAGGGCCCGTCAATGACATGCGCACAAGGCGTTCGCCCAATGCTGCGCTTGTCCCCTTCGCGCATGAGCTCGATTTGCAGCAACAGCAGCTCCTCGTAAACGAGCCTCCGGCGCGCCTCGTGCTGCTCGTCCATCGTGCGGGGAAAATGAATGCAGGACAGCGCGGCTGTTTTTCCCATCAGCCGATAGCGCAAGCGCACTTCAAGCGGAAGCGGATCCAAAACGCCGCGCTCGATCTCTAGAGCGTTGAGCACCAAGCGCCTCATCATGGTGCTTGAAATCTTTTCTGTGGCAGGATGCACGGGGATGATAACGCCGGTTGTTTGTTCGCCAGCTTCCAACACCTCAAGATGCGGGTTGGTCATGCGCTTGAAACCGTAATCGAATTCAAGCTTGCCGGCCACCGCCAAGCGCATCCCCGGTTTTACTTTGTCCATAAGCCATGGTTGACGAAACATGGTAACCATCAAGGTACCCGTTTCGTCAACCAACGTTATTTCCACCAAAGGAACTCGTTTGGGGCGCTTCAGCTGAATGCGATGCACGTGCCCGGCAATGGTGCACGCACTGCCAATGCGCGCCGTGGCAACCGTTGCCACCGAGGACATGTCTATGTAGCGCCGCGGAAAATGAGTTACCAAATCGCGCACGGTTTTTATGCCCAACTTCGCCAGTATGCGCGAACGAACGGGGCTCACCAATTTAACGCGCGTTACCGGCTCATCAAGCTGGAGCGTTATAGCCAGGCGGTCTTTCGCCTCGCCCCCCGATTCAGTCGGTTTTGAGCGCACGTTCGACATCGTGTAAACGGTTGAGCGCGCTTTACTCGACCGACATCACAATGGGATACAGCGGCTGCTCTCCGCGATGCTGGTCGATCTCAAGATCTTCAAAGGACTCCTCGATGCGCTCAACCAGGGCGTCAAGTTGCTCATCGGAGTAATCGCTTCCCGCCAGCAACGTCAGCGTGTCAGCATCATCGGCTTCCATGCAAGACAGCAGATCCATGACAACGTCTTCGATGCTCGAACCCACCGATTCAATTGAGCCGTCGGCTATGCCAATAACATCACCTGCGGCAATGGGGTTGTTGTGAGCATCTTTGGAGTCTTTGATGGCCGTGGTAACCTCGCCGGTTTTAACATCGGCATACGCTTCGGTCATATTGGCGATGTTCTCTTCAAGCGGCGACTCCTCGTTGAAGCCGAACATAGCGGCAAAGGACTGGGGAACGCTCTTAGTGGGAACAACGCCCACCTCAACATCGGCCAATTGGCTGGCGCTTTGCGCTGCCATGATGATGTTCGAGTTGTTGGGCATAATGATGACTTTATCGGCATTGGCCTGCTCGACGGCATCAAGCAGATCCTTCGTGGAAGGATTCATGGTTTGGCCGCCCGACACAACCACATCGATGCCGAGGCTCTTCAAAATATTGGCAGTGCCCTCACCGGCGGCAACGGCCACAAAACCATACGGTTTGCGCTCGTTGGCGGGCTCTTTGGCATCTGTAGCCAACGCTTCGGTACGCGCTTCGCTTTGCAGCTGCATGTTGTGAATGTGCACCTCGGAAACCTGTGCATCGTGGTTGAAGAACCACTGCAAAACCTCATCGGGGCGGTTCGAATGCACGTGAACTTTGAAATTGGGGTGAGAGCCAACCATAAGGTCGCAGTCGCCCATGGTGGGCAAAAACTCTTTTGCAGCGTCTACGTCAACCGTTTGCGAATGAACCAAAAACTCGGTGCAGTAGCGATACGCAGAGCCTTCCCAGTCGTTGATTTGCTCGATGGCAACCTTTGGCTCTACCGTGCGAGCAAGCTCAAGGGCGCCTTCCAGCTGGCCCTCTTTGCCCGTCAGGGCAGCCACGAACGCATCCAGCAATATGGCCAAACCGTAGCCACCGGCGTCAACCACGTTGTTTTCCTTCAGGACGGGAAGGAATTCGGGCGTGCGTTGGACCGACGCGTAAGCTTCGGCCACCACCGCATCAAGCGCCTCATCACACGAGAGCTTTTTCTTGTGAGCATACTTGGCAGCGTTCGCGGTGTCGCGCAAAACCGTCAGGATGGTGCCCTCAACCGGTTTGCGAACGGCCTGGAAGGCAACTTCCACTGCTTTGGTGAACGCTCGATCGATGCTCTCGGCGTTCAACTCCTCGGCATTGGCCGCCCCTTCGCACAAACCGCGCAGAATCTGAGAGGTAATAACGCCCCAGTTGCCGCGTGCGCCCATGAGGGCACCCGTGGTTATGGCTTTGCGGATATCCGAGTCCTTTGCTCCTGCGGGCAACGCAGCCAGATTCTTGACAACAGACTCGATGGTAAGCGACATATTGGTGCCGGTATCACCGTCGGGGACGGGGAAAACATTCAGTCGGTTGACTTCCTCTTTGCGCTCCGACAGCTTGGTGCTGGCGGCAGCGATAGCGTTCAGGATGTCGTTCAAACGATAAGATTCTGGCATGGTAAGAAGGCCTCTCGAAAAGAATAAGAAAAGACAGATTGATGGTGAGGTAAAACGCTACTTGCGCACTTTAACGCCCTGTACGTGCACGTCTACGCCGTCAAGCGGAACGCGCGCGTACTCTTTGAGCGCAAAGGAAACCTGATCGACAAGGTTCTGGGAAATAGTATTGATGTTGGTGCCGTATTCCATGACCACATACAGATCGATATGGACGCCGGCCTCGGTGGTGGTAACCACCACGCCGCGACGATTCTTTGCACCGGGGAGAATTTTGGCGATTCCCTCGGCGTCTGCCGGTGCGGTCATATCAACAATGCCGTAGCATTCTGCCGCTGCGCGACCGACGATGTCGGCAAGCACGTCATTTGCAACATGAAGTTTTCCGGGAACCGTTGCGCTCATGAATCCGTCCTTTCAGGAACAACGAATATATTGTTGGCAGCACCCCCATACAAGGGAACCTGCGGGCGCCTGAATAATGGTTAGGCTTTCGCTTTGGTGCGAGCCTTCGCCTATCCAAGCGGACTGCTCGTATATTTAAGCGATTCTAAAGTATAACCTATAATGGGTTCTACTAGCGAGTTGGGCTGATTATGGAGTACTTCATAATACATGAAAAATTCTTGTCCCGCTTGTTGACAGTGTGCTATAGTTTTCAAGCTATGTTGTAATCAACGATGCAAATCGTTTATGAAGTGCGTAAATGGAGTGATTTAACATGTCTAAAATCTGCGAAGTATGCGGGAAGAAGCCGTCCTTTGGCCGCAATGTCAGCCACTCGCACCGCGTTTCCAGCCGTATGTTCCGTCCCAATATCCAGAAGGTAACCATCAAGGAAGCCAACGGACGCGTACGCAAAGCCAACGTTTGCACCGCTTGCCTGAAAGCTGGCAAGGTCGAGCGCGCTTAACGCGTTTTACTTTTTAATTTTAATTGATAAAGCCCGCCGTTGAGCGGGCTTTTCGTCGTTGTCATTCAGTTGCGCGAACACCTTTTCAGTGCATAGGAGCCAACGGCATTCCCGTGAAACCTTGCTGCGCACAGCACAAGTTTCCAGTTGCAGCCTACTCGATAACCAGCAAGCGCTTGCAAGCAGGGCATACGCCCAACGGCGCACTGGCTTTAAGCTCAATAAGGCGGCCGCCTTCAATCAGGCTCCGGCAAATGCCGCAGCGATTATCGTTCAGGCGCCCAATAGCCACACCGCCGGTACGTTTCGCGGTGTCTTCGTACAATGCCATGAGCTCGGGAGCTATAGCAGCTGCTTGGGTATTGCGCTCTTGCTTCATCTCGTCGGTATGGGCGCTGAGCTTTTCAACCGCGGCGCTGTATTCCTCATCCACGCGAGATTCATCGCGATTGACAAGGGCCAAAGCACGGTCGAGCTGAGCCAACACGCCCTCGATTTTTTGGGACTCTTCCATAAGCGCTGCAAGCTTGGTGTCAAGCTCGGCGCGGCGCTTGGCAAATCCGCTCATTTCCTTGGAATGAGACTCGACACTGCGGTAATCGGCGCCCGCATTGTCTATAAGCTCTTGGGCGTGCAGCTGCTTGTTTGCCAATATCTCGTCCTCGGTGGACAATCGTGCCGTCTCGGTGTCGCAGCGGCGCTTCATAGCAAGCACCTTTTCGCGCTTGGCGACAAGATCGGCATGCTTAGCCTGCAAATCGGACAACTGCGCGCGCTGTGGAAGTTCGTCGATCTCTTTCTGAATGCGAATGATGTCTACGTCGATAGACTGAAGCTTCAGAAGCTTGATTAGATCGTCATGTTGCACTTGCATGGGTTAACCCGCCTTTCCTCATCGCGCTGCGCAATCGATTACGTTCCTATTGTAACCAAAAACACCTCGTTATGATATAGGAGCGGCGCAGCATAAGGCCTCACGCCCGCATACGCTAAATGCGCGTTGCCTCTGGATAGCACCAATTATCCGACTGATCGAGTATGCGAATGGCATCCTTGGAAAGTCCCGCGCGCTCGACAGCTTGCGCAAGCGCAGCGCACAGGGGCAGCTCGGAAACATCGTGGCCAAGCTCGATAACAACGAGTCCCGCCTGCTGCGCATCAAGCGCCGCATGGTACTTGATCTCGCCGCAAACCAGCACCGAAACACCGCGTTTCAAGCAACCCTCAACAACGTCTCCCGCAGAGCCCGTAGCACACGCAACCGTTTCAACCTTCGCCCCGAAATTATTGGCCCACACGCGCGGCGCCCGACCGAAAACAGCCGTGCACCGTGCAGCAAGCTGCCCAACATTCAGCGGTTTATCCTGCTCGCTCACGCGACATAAGGCCCCAAAGCCTTTGTTGGGATCACCGTTCAGCGGAACGATAACTCCTGTTTGCTCAAGCTTGAGCATATGGGGCAGCACACCAAGCCCCACCGGATTCGCATCGAGCGCCGTGTGAAACGACATCACCGACACCCCTGCGCGAATTGCGGTCCACACGGCAGCCCCCACAGGCGAATCTTGCGGAAACGGCGTAACAACATCGGGCGGGTTCAGCAACAGCGGATGATGCGCCACCAGCACATTTGCGCCGGCGTCTGCCGCCTGCTCAAGAGCGGCAACCGTTGGATCGAGTGCAATGGCAACCCCTTTGACCACATCGCTTGGATTGCCAACGGACAGCCCCGTTTTATCCCAGGGCAGGGCATCTTCTTTGCTGAATACGGCAAGCAGCGAACGCTCAAGATCGCTCACGCTCAAAACAGGCCCACGTGACGAAAGCGCACCGCGCTCGGTACGAGCTATGCTCACAGATTCATGTGCTTGATCCATCTATTCCCCCATCCAGCTCAATTCCCTCAAAGAAGGCACCATCGCCGCAAAACGCAAGGAATCGCAAGCGCACGGCAAACGCTTCCCCACGCTCAACCGTCTCGTTGTCGCCAGCGTGCAGACCTGCCGCACGCGGCACCATTCGCTACTCCCAGTTGAGACTGCGCTCAAGAGCGGCCAAAAACGTATCAACATCCTCGTGCGTGGTGTAGCGCCCCATCGAAACGCGCAGCGCTCCCAACGCCGCGTCCGAATTCACCCCCATCGCCCGCAGCACATGGCTCGCAGAAAGCGAATGAGACGAACATGCGGAACCGCCCGAAACCGCAACGCCCAGTGAATCGAGGCGCAGTACCGTGGTTTCGCTTTCAAACCCATCGACAAGAACATGGACGATATTCGGCAAAAACCGAAGATCGCCTTCTGCAACAGGAACGGTCGCACTCACGCGCGGCATATCGTTAAGGCGCTGGTAAAGGTAATCGCGTAAAGCGCTCAGGCGCGCTGCTTCTTCGGACACATGCTCGCACGCCCACTGGCACGCTGCGGCAAAGCCCACCATCGCGCACACGTTTTGCGTCCCACTGCGCCTGCCCTCTTCTTGTCCACCTCCCAGCTGGAAGGCGTCAAAGGGCGTGCGCGCCTTAAGGTACAAAGCACCAATGCCTTTGGGGCCACAAATTTTATGTGCCGAGAACGATGCGGCATCAACATCCAGCGCGCGCACGTCAACGGCAACTTTG
Organism: Eggerthellaceae bacterium; assembly: GCA_045545435.1. Taxonomy (GTDB): domain Bacteria; phylum Actinomycetota; class Coriobacteriia; order Coriobacteriales; family Eggerthellaceae; genus UMGS1502. Next base: position 29,736 of record JAZQAV010000004.1, read on the forward strand.
CCCAGCGCCTGCACCGCATCGGTATGCATAAGCGCGCCGGCCGCATGGGCGATTTTCGCAAGTTCGGCAATAGGCTGAACGCTTCCCACCTCGCTGTTTGCCATTTGGACGGAAACAAGAACCGTATCTTGGTCGATAGCCTGTTCAAGTTGCTCAGCTGCAATAAATCCCTGCCTGTTCGGCTTGAGGTAGGTAACGCGCCATCCCTGCGATTCAAGACGCTTCGCAGGGGCCAAAATGGCATCGTGCTCTATCTCGGTAGTAATGAAGTGCGGCACGAAATCGCTTTTGCGTTGAACCTTTTTGGCATATGCGGCAGCAGGCGCCAAACTGAGCACCGCAGTGTTGTCCGATTCGGTTGCGCCTGATGTGAACAGCATCTCGTTCGGACGCGAGGCGTTTAAGGAACGTGCGATGCTCCTGCGCGCCTTCTCCATAGCAGCAAACGCAGCGCGTCCCGGCGCATGCAGCGAATTGGCATTTGCGCCCACGAAAATGTTGTTGCGGCCACCTTGCATATAGGCGGCCATCGCTTCTGCCGCCTCTTCGCACAAAGGCGCTGTTGCGGCCCAATCAAGATATACGTAGTCCTTGGGGATTTCTGACATCATGATGAAAGAACGTAGCTCCTTGCTTTTGTTACACAGAGCGGCCAACGAAAGGGCGTTGGACAATGTTCACGACGCCACTTGCAAGACCGCGTCCTCCAACACAGGTTGAAAAACGGCGTTAGGCTAAAGCGCGCAAACGCGCCTCGTTGGCCTCGCGCTTGATTGCGCCAATAGCCGCCTTGGGATCCTGCGCGCCGAACACCGCGTTGCCGCACACCAAAACGTCGGCTCCCGCTGCAGCCACCAACGCTGCCGTGTTTACATTGATGCCGCCATCAACCTGAATGGCGAGCTTGTCATTTCCTGCGGCGCGCGCCATCTTCACCACGTCGGCTACTTTGCGCTCGGAGCCTTCGATGTAGCTTTGGCCGGAAAAACCCGGCTCGACGCTCATGATCAAAACCATGTCGAGCTCATTGATGACCGATTGCAAAACCGCAACGGGCGTGTGCGGTTTCAGGGCAACCGCCGCTTTGATTCCTGCGTCTTTGATGGTGTGAACCGCTGCAAGCAACTGGTTACCATACAGCGGCTCGCTGTGGAACGTGATTGAGTCGCAGCCGGTTTTGCAAAACCATGAAAGCTGCTCCAACGGATTGGATATCATCAAATGAACGTCAAGAGGCAGGTCGCACACAGCGCTCAACTGCTTAATAACCGGCACACCCATGGTGAGGTTGGAAACAAAATGGCCGTCCATCACGTCAATGTGAACCAATTCGGCTCCGCCATCTTCAATCATGCGCACGTCTTTGCCAAGCTCCATAAAGTTAGCCGAAAGGATGGAAGGCGCGATTTTAACAGGTTCGAACATCACAGCTCCTTGAAAAGTTTGTTAGTATCGTTTTAGACCATTCTACTTCACAGGCCAAGGTTTTATCGGATGCATTATTACCACTATCCAACACCTCACGGAATGCTTACCATCGCGGCAACCGAAAAAGGCATTTGCCTGCTTGATTTCGGACGCCAGACGCTTCCCGACGCAACCTTCGCGCCCAACGCGCTCACCAATGCCGCCGCAACCCAAATCCAAGAATACCTCGCTGGCAAACGGTTTTCATTTGACGTGCCGCTTGATCTGGCGGGCTCCGATTTCCAAAAAGCGGTGTGGACAGAGGTAACCCGTATCCCCTACGGAGCAACCTGTTCGCCATCAGATATCGCGCGAGCGGTGGGGCGCCCGGGCGCGCATCGTTCAGTTGGCGCGGCGTTGTCGAAAAACCCTGTTGCCATCTTGGTCCCCGATCATCGCGTTACCACCCATGCGGCCAAGGCACATGCCGACGCACGCGCTAAAACCAGGGCCGCTCTTCTTGCTCACGAGCTCAACACGCCTCACCGGTAGCAGCTAAAAGCTATAAAGCCTACAGACCGTAAAACTCGGGCTTCAGCGAACGGGATACAAGATCATCGGCGATTTTGCGCGCATCGACGTTCTCCCACACGATAGCACGCACGGCATCGGCTATCGGCAGCTCCACGTCATAGCGTTTGGCCAACACGTCAAGCGTCTTGCACGCAAGAGCGCCTTCGGCCACCATATGCGTGCGCTGCTCGAACTGCTCAACGGTCTCCCCTGCCGCCAAAACCTCTCCGAAACGGCGGTTGCGGGAGTGGCGCGACGTGCACGTGACAATCAAGTCACCGGTGCCCGCCAATCCCATGCAGGTAAGCGGATTGCCGCCCGCTTTCGTAACCAGGCGGCTCATCTCGGCCAAGCCGCGCGTCATGATCATGGCAGCGGTGTTGTCGCCATAGCCCAGTCCGTAAGAAACGCCCACCGCAATGGCGATAACGTTTTTGAACGCGGCACAAAGCTCTACGCCCACCACGTCATCGGAGGTGTACACGCGCAAGACATTGGAGGCAAACAGATCCTGGAAGAACTGCGCGGTCTCATCGGAGGCGCTGGCGACAACCGTTGCGGAAGGAACCGAGGCAATTACTTCTTCGGCATGGTTGGGGCCGCACAATGCCGCTAAGCGGCCCGCTTGTCCCAACTCATCCTCAAACACCTCAACGGGAAGCAACCCGGTAACGTTTTCCACGCCTTTGGAGCAAATGACGATGGGGAAATCTTCGCTCACATAGGGAGCGAACGCACGCGCCGTTCCGCGAATGAGCTTCGAGGGCGTTACGACCACCGCTGCCTGCGCACGCGACAGCACGTCTTTGAGAGCCGTCGTGGCTACCACGCCCTCATTGAGATGGTAGTCGCTCAAATAGTCGGGGTTGCGATGCACAGAATTGATGCCGTGGGCAACCTCGGCGCGACGCGCCCACAAACTGACGTTGTTACCGTTTTCTGCAAGCAAATTCGAAAGGGCCGTGCCCCACGATCCTGCACCGATGACCGCAACCTTCATAACTATCCTCCATTTGCTGCGTCCTATGAGCTTTCCCGAAGCTCCTTCTTCGTAAAAGTGCGATAAGCACCTGGTAGTTAAGATTTTTTCTTAGACCCAATTTTCGATTCGGTTCCTGCGCGCAAGCGGGCGATGTTGGCGCGATGCGCCCATACAATCACCAACGCCGGAAGCGTGCATAAACAAATGGCCAGCGGGTCACCCCAAAAGTGGTAGAGCGAGAAAAACGGGCACGCGAAAGCCGATGCAATGGAGCCCACCGAAACATAGCGCGTCGTAATTACCAGCACGGCGAAAATACCCAGCTCGGCAAATGATATAACAGGCCCGAAGGTCACGAACATGCAGCCGATGGCAACCGCTATTCCCTTGCCGCCCTTAAAGCCCAGCCAAGGCGTGAAGATGTGGCCAAGAATGCACGCGCAAAACGCGCACGCCATCACCGCATCGAATGAGACCGTGTGCAACCCGCCTTGCGGGTCGGCAACAAGCGCGCAAATTGCCCACGCAAGAAAACCCGAGAACAGGCCCTTGCAAAAATCAAGAACGAAAACGGCCACGCCGCCAACTTTGCCCATTGTGCGAAACGCATTCGTGGTGCCAATGTTTCCCGATCCATGCTCGCGCACGTCGGTATGGAAGAACACCCGCGAAATAACAACGCCCCACGGAATGGAACCCAATAAAAACGATGTGACCAAAACGGCCAGCATCACCAAAGCATCAGGCATCGTCGTTAATCCTTCTTCTTGAATTTGAAGCGAATGGGAGTTCCAGTTAAATCGAACTGCTGGCGAAGGCGGTTTTCAAGATACCGCTCGAAGTTGGGCTCGATAAGATCGGGGCGATTCACGAACACCGTGAACGCCGGCGGGCAGGTGCCTGTTTGCGTGATGTACTTAAGACGCAAAACCGCCTTGCCCTTGGTGACGGTATGACCGAACTCACGGATATCCTGAAGCCACACGTTGAGCTTGTTCGTGGTGATGGTTTGGCTGTAATGCTCGTATGCGGTGTCAACCGCTTCCCAAATTTTGGCAACGCTTTTGCCCGTCAGGGCCGAAACGGCTACCACAGGCGCGTACTTCACGAACGTGAGCTTTTCGGTAACCTCTTCGCGGATTTCAAGTTTGCGCTCGGTTGATACAACATCCCACTTGTTGAGCACGATAACCAACGCGCACCCACGCTCTTCGGCAAATCCCGCAACACGCTGGTCTTGATCGGTAACGCCCAGGGTGCCGTCAATCACCAGCAGCGCAACCTCAGCGCGGTCAATCGCGCGCATCGCGCGCACGAAGCCATAGTACTCAACATCCTCGTCAATCTGGCTCTTGCGGCGCAATCCCGCGGTGTCAACTATGGTATAGCGTTTACCGTCATGCTCAACCAGCGTATCGATGGCGTCACGCGTGGTACCGGCGACATCCGACACAATCGAGCGCTCGTCGTTGGTAAGGCGGTTAGTAAGCGAAGACTTTCCGGCGTTCGGACGACCGATTATGGCCACGTTCAAACCGCCATCCACGTCGTGGTCGTCATCATGCGGGTAGCCTTGTTCTTTCAGGTTGTCGATTATCCCGTCCAGCAAATCGCCCGTACCCGTGCCGTGCAGTGACGATACAGGATGGGGATCGCCCAACCCAAGCTGATAGAACTCCCAGATCTCATCCATGCGATCGGGGTTGTCCATCTTGTTTACCACCAGATACACCGGTTTTTTCCCGCGGCGAAGCTGGCGTGCGATTTCTTCGTCATCGGCGTGGATGCCCGTACGGCCGTCCACGATCAAAACGATGGCATCGGCCTCGTTTGCCGCCGTGAACGCTTGATGCGTGATGGAAGCCTGAAAATCGTCCTCATCGCCCATCTCGATACCGCCGGTGTCTACCAACGCGAACTTAAGGCCGTTCCACTCGGTTTCGTGATACGAACGGTCACGCGTGACGCCGCGCATTTCGTGAACGATGGCATCGTCCGCTTGCGCGATGCGATTCACAAACGTTGATTTTCCTACATTGGGGCGGCCGACAACCGCCACTAATGGCAAGCTCATGAAAGCAATCTCCTTGTATGGCAAAACAGCAAACCAATGCGCCGAAAGAACAGAAGCCTATTTGCTTAAGCGTTTACCTCGATAGCCGGGCTTTTGCACGTGCGCTGCCACCTTGGCAGGCAAGCACATCTTACAAGGAGCCCGCGTGTTCTAACGCGCGTTTGGTCAGCTGGTCCAAATATTCCAACGGAGAACAGGATACCACGGCAACCGAGGTCCCCGCTGCCTTCTCCACATCCTCCAAACGCATATCATCGAGCATGAGACCATCGTCGTTGAACACAACGCTCTGGACGGCGTACAACGTTGTAAAGCGCGCCGTTTCCCCCAGCGCATCTGCGGCGTCGTGCGAACAGCCAACGGCATCGTGCGCTGCGTGAGCGGCTGCATGGCTCTCGGCGGTAAGGCCCCGCACACCTGTGACGTCCTTTGAGGACACGCCTTCGGCGTCGTGCGCCCGATGGCGCGCAATCGCGGCGGCCACATCGTGGCCAACCAACAAACCGGTAACGTTCACGTTTCCACCGAAGAAGTCGTTTTCTACGTAGAGCGGCGTAAGCAGCCCCGCAAGAGCGCTTTCGTTTATCAAACGGCTCAAGAAGTCGCGTTGGGCGCAGCCTATCGCCAAAACCACCCGCATGCGCGCCTTCCGAAGCGCCTGCGCGCAGGCATCCACCACACCCGCCGCTTGCGCGGAAAGCCAATCGTCCACCGTTGAACGAATGATGCCAATGCCATCTTCGAACAGCTGAAAATCACCGTAGAACTCCGTGGGCGGCAAATGGTCCAACAAAGCTTCACCATAGGCGTTGCTGTAAAACTCATCGGCAGGGTAAACCCATGCATGCCCGCGCTCCAGAAGGGCGCGCTTTTGAAATGAAGCCACGTCTTCAAGCACCCGCAGTGCCTCATGCGGCTCGTTGAAACTATGATCGAAGCGCGTCTGGAATCGCGTATACCCCAGCGGAACGATGCCCACATCCAAAATGTTCGGTCTCGCATAGGCCCAGTTCAGCGTATTTACAAGCTGTTCTTTGTCGTTTTGATCGGGCACCAGAACAATTTGAACGTGCGCTTGAATCCCCTGCTCGAGCAAGCGATCGAACACCTCAAGACCATGTGCGGCGTGGCGGCCTATAAGAGAGCGGCGCACAGTAGGATCGCTCGCTTGAAGCGACACGTGCAAAGGCGTTATGCGCTGCTGCACAATGCGCTTTTCGTCCTCGGGGGTCATATTGGTCAAGGTCACAAACGTCCCCACCAAAAAGCTCAGGCGAAAATCATCGTCGCGCAAGGTGAGCGACGGGCGCAGCCCCTTCGGCAGTTGGTGCATGAAGCAAAACGTGCAGGCATTGCGACACTGATGCACGTCATCAAATATCAACCCATCAAAAGAAAAGCCCCAGCTCTCCCCCATTTCGCGCTCGAGCACCACGTCGCCCTGCTCGCCATCGAGGTCAATATAGGTGAGCGTGATCTGGTCGCCATCGGAAAGCCAGCGCCATTCAATGAGGTCGCGAACCGGATGGCCGTCAACGGCTAGAATCTTGCATCCTGGTTCAAATCCCGCGTCGTCAGCCGGTGAATATGGCTCAACATCAACGATGCGTGCTTCGCACGCTGTATGGGCACGCGGTTGCTGCGCGCTTTGTTCGATGTCGCGCGAAGGGTAACTCGCGTGTTGTTTCTCGCGGGTCCTGGTTGCAGGCGCGCTCAGCGATGGATCGGATGGCGAGGGCATGGGCAACAAAGCGCTATCGTTTTGCAAGCTCATAATTAGCGCATGCTCTCGAGGGCTTCAACAACGGCTGCAATCTGGTTTTCGGGCGTGGAAGCACCCGCGGTAACGCCCACCTGCGCGCACCCGTCAAACCAAGCGGGATCAAGCTCTTGCGCGCTTTCGATATGGTAGGTTTTTGCGCACAGCCCCTTGCAAATGTTCGCGAGGCGCGTGGTGTTGGAAGAGTTCTTTCCGCCGATGACCACGATGGCATCCGATTCGCGTGCGAGCTGCGCGGCAGCCTGTTGGCGCTGGCTCGTTGCGGTGCAAATGGTGTTTCTTACCTCAAGCTCAATGCCGCGGCGCTCAAGTTCTGCCACGATAGCATCAAGCGCCTCACGCTCTTGCGTGGTTTGAACAACCACGCCTGCCGGGCTTTTGAGATGAGCGGGCAAGTCGGCTGCCGACGAGGCAACCACCACTACCCCTCCGGCTTCGCGCGCACGAGCGGTCAGGCCTTCCACCTCGGGGTGTCCCGCCTCACCCACCACCACGACGCATCCCCATTTGCTCGACAGCTCGTAAGCGGCTTTTTGCGCGCGGGCAACAAAGGGGCACGTGGCGTCTAACACGTGCTCCGTTTTTTCGCGGACATCGCGCATCACCTGCGGCGTAACACCATGGCTTCTGATGATGACGGTATCGGTGGGCAACACAGCTTCAACGGAGTTGATTTCCGAAACGCCTTGCGCAGCCAGCTCTTTAACCACCTGGGGATTGTGAATGAGCGGACCGAGCGTATAGGCGCGCTCACACGTTGTTGCGGCCTCATTGGCAATATCGAGAGCTCGCTGCACCCCATAGCATGCACCGGCATAATTCGCTTTGGTTACGCGCATGGCGCCCTCCGTTATCGTTCTCTCGCAGCGCAACGCGACAACACGGGCTTTAAGCCTGCGTCGCGCTATCGTCAGTATCCGTAGATTGCGCTTTTTCAGCAGCCTTGAGCGCTTTTTGCCGTGCGCGCTCTTCGATGCCTTCAACCAGCTGGGCGCTGGTGTGGTGCGGTATCGCGTGGTTCGCGAATATCTCCGTGTAATCTTTTCCGTCCGGGAACAGCTCAACCATGTCCACTTCTTCAGGCGCGCAATTGCGGCTGAGCGCGAAGCATTCGCGCATCGCATACCACATGCACCCCTCCAAGCGATCCTCCTTCGGCAAGAAATCGAAGTCGGAAAGCTCTATGGGGTCGCCGAATTCGCAGGTAATTTTGGGAAAGTGGACGCGCTTGCCCTTTTGCTTGACGTTTTCAGCATTGCGGACGGTCATCGGGAGTATGGGCGCATGACCCATTTTCGCAATGAGCGCAGCTCCGCCGTGAATCTGAGGCGTTTTCGATCCTTTTCCGCGCCTGGTTCCCTCGGGAAGGATGCACACGACCTCGTTGTTCTTGAGCATTTTCGACGCGCGTTTAATGGCAACCCTGTCGGCTGAATCGCGTTTGATAGGAATGGTGCCCACGTGCGCGAGCAGCCACCCGAACACATACGGTTTGCCCTCGAACAAGGTGTCGCGCGCTATGAAGCGCGGCCATTGCGAGGGGCGCACCGAAAAGTACATGAACACAACGTCAAGAAACGACGTGTGATTGCATACAACCACCACGCCGCTTTTGTCGGCGAACGCGGCAAGGCTCTCGTGATTGTCAACGCGGTACCTGAACAGCACTTTGCAGATGAAGCTGAGGGCACCAACGATGATGGTAGGCGCAACATGCGAAATATGCTTCTCATCGGACGTGCCCCCTAAAGGCATATCCCAACATTCCTCGTACTTGGGACGCTTCTCATCCATGCGCTTATGCTCTTTCGCGCGCGAGCTCGCAAATCCTGTCTACCACCTGCTCGATGGAAAGATCGGAAGAATCAAGCATAACCGCGTCATCGGCCGGCTTCAAAGGCGACGAGGCTCGCGAGGAGTCGTAGGTGTCGCGCCTCATGATGTCTGCGAGAACGGCTTCGTAATCTACCAGGCCAACACCGCGTTCCTTGTTTTGCGCAACGCGGCGACGGGCGCGCTCTTCAGGCGAAGCGAACAGGTATACCTTGAGCTCGGCATCGGGAAACACCACCGTTCCGATATCGCGCCCCTCGATTACGTAATTCCCTTCCCGCCCAATGCGCTGTTGCTGGGCAACAAGGGCTGCGCGCACCAACGGTTCTGCCGAAACAGGGCTTACCGCTTTGTCGATTTCGGCCGTGCGAATAGCGCGCGTCACATCGACGCCGCCGATGAAGACAGCCGACGGGCTGGGGTTGCCCTCATCGTAGCTAAAGGAAATGGGCACCTCTTCGGCGATGTGGCCAAGCGCTTGCGCATCGTCAAGCGCCACGCCATCGTCAACTGCACGCCATGCAACCGCACGATACATTGCCCCCGTATCCAAGCACGTAAAGCCAAGCTTGGCGGCAACCATCTTCGAAACAGTGGACTTTCCCGCGCCCGCGGGACCGTCTATTGCAATTATCATCGAACGAGCCTTTCCACATGATCCAAAAAGCCAGGATAGCTTACCTCTACGCAGTCGAAGTTCTTAACGCCAACCGCGTTTTTGCCCGTTAATCCAAGCAATGACCATGTCATCGCCAAACGATGATCGCCCAGCGAATCAAACACCATGCCCTCATCTGCGCACAAATTGGGATCGCCCTCGATGAACAGATCGTCGCCTTCAATCCACACGTCAACGCCCAAGCTGCTGAGCGTTGCTTCGATGGCAGCCAGACGATCGGACTCTTTTGCCCGCAGCTCGCTCGCATCTCGAAATACCGTCAGGCCTTGCGCGTGAGCGGCCACCAGCGCCAACACAGGGACCTCGTCAACAAGCGAGGCAATTTTATCGCCTGGAATCTCGCATCCGCGCAGCTTGCCGGTATAGCGCGCCGAGATGATGCCGTAGGGCTCCTTGCCCGCAGCTCCCGTCCTGCGAATCTCAACGTCGGCGCCCATGCGCTCGAGCGTGCGCAAATAGCCAGTGCGCGCCGTGTTCAGGCTCACGTTTTCGATCTGAAGTGCACTGCCGCGCTTAAGCACCGCCGCAGCAACCAAAAATGCAGCTGAAGACGGATCTCCGGGAACCTGCACTTCGCACGACTTCATAACCGTGGGGCCTACCACGCTGGCAGTGCGCTCCGCTGCGGTTGTTTGAACGCCATACTCGGGCAGCATGAGCTCGGTATGGTTGCGCGAAGGCGACGGCTCGTTGAGCGTCGTGGTTCCGTTGGCGTACACGCCCGCAAGCAAAACGGCGGTTTTGAGCTGCGCGGAAGCCATGGGGGCATCATAGGTTATGGCTTTAAGGTCGCGGGTTCCGTGCTCGACGATGGGAAGCGTCTCCGCGCCCGCAGGATCAAAGCGCACGCCCATCTTCATCAGCGGCGCAGTAATGCGGCGCATGGGACGCTTCGACAGCGACTCGTCTCCTTCAATGCGCACCTCAATATCCCATGGGGCCAAAACGCCCATGAGCAAACGCGCCGTTGTGCCCGAATTGGCACAATACAGCGGTTCTGTGGGCTGAACGGGGCCTTGAGCTCCCCATCCGCGCACACCGCCCGAAAGCGATCCATCGGGCTGCTTCTCCAAGGAAACCTCGGCGCCCAGTTTTTGCACGACATCGATTGATGCACGCACGTCAGCGGAATCGAGAACGCCCAGCAGGCGCGAGGTGCCCTCGGCCATTGCCGAGAACAGCACCGCGCGATGCGAAATGCTTTTATCACCTGGTACGGTGCAAGTACCAACAAGGGGGCCCGATAGTGGCTTGATTTGAACTACGTTATCACTTGACATAGGTTACTCCTTTGCCGTCAAGGGACTAAACGACACCGAATACCCGGCATCTATCAACTCGAACGAGAGCTTTCCGATATCGCCCTCGTCGGTAAGAATCATGCTCAGAACTGCCTTGCTTTCGGTTATGTGATCGATCTCGATGGACTGAATGTTGCAACCAACCGAGCTGGCAATGGTGGTTACCTCGGCCACCACGCCCTTTCTGTCGGACATGGGAATGCGCACCTCGAGCAAGCGCTCCGTAGAGGGCAGCCATGCCGTGGGAAGCGTGCGCCTTACCTTGGCAGCATGCGCCAGCAATTCCCGCATACCTGCCCGATCGCTGTCGCGCAACGCCTGCGCGAACGACTGCAATATCGCGCACATCTCATCGATACCGGTAAGCACCTCGTGGGCGTTGTCAAACTCAATGCCCGTCCATAAATCGGCGGATCCCGAGGCGATGCGCGTGGTGTCCTTGAAGCCGCCTGCGGCCAATCGCATAACCATACGCTGATCGTCTGCCGCATGGTCGGCCAGCGCGACCAGCGATGACGCCACCAGATGAGGCACATGACTTACAATGGCAACCGCACGGTCGTGCTGCTCGCGCGGAATCGAAATCATACGCGAGCCCAAACCCGTCACGAACTCATGCATGAGCTGAAAACTGTCGCCCGTTGTGCTCTCGTCCGGGCACAAAATCCAATATGAACCTTGGAACATTGTGGGACGATAGCCGTCGATGCCGTTGATTTCAGAACCGCACATGGGGTGCCCCGGAATAAAGGTTTGCGAAGAAGTGAGCTCTTGTACGGCCAATTCGCACACGCGGCGCTTGGTGGATGCGGTATCGCTTACCAGTCCCCGGTATCCCCACTCGCGCAGCTTCGCGAAATACGGTTGCATGATGTCAACGGAGGTTGCAAGCAACACCAAATCGCACCCGTCAAGAACGTAGGTGCGCAGCATCTCGTCATCGGGTGCAATCGCGTAATCGACTATGCGCTTGTCGCGCGCAATGTCCAACGTGCGTTCTTCGACGTCTACACCAAGGATTTGCGTCTCGGGCCATGTTGCGCGCACAGCGCCCGCAACGGACGAGCCAATAAGGCCCAATCCGATAATGGCTATCTTGTCAAAAGGACGCGGCTTGCTTTCCGTTGTCAACTCAACTGCCATAACGGTTGCGCTGCACCTCTCTATAGTTGATGTTCAATGTCTCAAGCACCCCCTCGCGTAAACGCGAGATTGCGTGCTCATTACCTCATTCTAACATCTTTAGAGAAGTTCATCTGCAGGTGCAATAGATGCTTTCAACAACTTGGTTTCATCTGCAGAAAGCTCGCGCCAACGTCCCCGTTCCAGCGAGCCCAAATCCAACGGGCCGAAACGCTCGCGATGAAGGGCAACCACCGGGTGCCCGACGGCCTGAAACATTCGTTTTACCTGATGATAGCGGCCTTCGCGAATGGTTATCCGCACCAGTGCATACCGCTGCGCACGCTCTTTCAATATTTCGCGGTACACACGCGAGCCACCGTGAACCAACTGCGCGGGCATAGCCAGCAACGGTTTTGCGCACTGCGCCTCATCGGCATCCAAAACAACAACTTCCGCAGGCTGAGTGGGCCCGTCATCAAGAAGAACCCCTTTTTGCAACAGGGCAAGTTCTTTATTGGTTGGAATTCCCTCAACGCAGGCAAGATAGGTCTTCGAAACATGATGGCGCGGGTGCAGCAATCCGTTGCCCAGCTCACCATCGGTTGAGAACAGCAGCAAACCGGTTGTATCGCTGTCTAAGCGCCCTATGGGAAACAAACCAGGAAAACGATCGGTTGGAATCAAATCGGCAACGCAGGGGCGCTCAAGCTGGTCGCGCATGGTGGTGATGACGCCTGCGGGCTTGTGGAGCATAAGCGTGACGCTCCCCGTGCCCAAAGAAACCACCATGCCATCTACGGCAACCTCATCTACCAGCGGATCAACCTTGCTTCCAAGCTCGCGCACAACAACGCCGTTAACCGTCACTCGTCCAGCCGTCATAAGGTTCTCAGAGCCTCGACGCGACGCGACGCCCGCACGGGCAAGGAACTTCTGCAAGCGCATGGGAACAATGCGCTCTTCTTCTGCAGAGGGATGCTCCGCAAAGGCTTCTCGTTTGTTTTCCGCACAATCGCGCATAGGGCTTACTCGCTGTCGGTATCGAAGGTAAGCGAATCGAAATCGATTTTGTCAACCAAACCAAATGCCGAAGACAGCGTATTATCTTCAAGCGCCTTCACCCCGGCGGCCACCTGCTCCTCATCGGGCTTCACCGTCAGCTTGGGAGCGCCCAATCGCTCGCGAATAAGCTGCACGGTTTTCTCGTCGGGCGCATAGTCCTCAAGCGCCGGCAAATCGGCCGAAGAAGCAAGTCCGAATTTCTCGAGGAACGTGCGGGTGGTTGCATACAAAACCGGATTGCCCGGAGCATCGGCCACTCCCGCTTCGCGGATAAGCGCTCGGTCGATGAGCGTATTCACCACCGAATCGGAGTTAACCCCGCGAATGGATGATATCTGCGCGCGCGTAATGGGCTCACCGTATGCGATAATCGCGAGCACTTCCAAAGCCGCCTGAGACATGCGGCGGGTATCCCACGACAGCACGTACTTCTCAAGAAGCTCGTCGAAAACCGGGTGCGTGTACAAACGCCAACCACCTGCGATTTCAAGCAGCTGAATCCCCCGCTCTTCGCGCTCCAACTTCTCACGCAGCTCCTCCAGCGCCACCAGGGCCTCTTTGGGATCTATTTCAAGCAAGGATGCCAGCGTGAGCGTATTTACCGGTTCGTTCGAAATGAACAGCAGCGCCTCTAACGCAGCTCCCAGCTGTTCTTGCTGCAAACCTTCAATCATCGCTGCTCCTCCTTAGGTGCATCGCTTACGCGCGCGTTTTGAGTGGGCTTCTGTTCGGACGCATCCGCATATTCGTCATCATCGGCGAACACGAGCTCGCCCGATCCTTCAATGTATTCGGCCTCGATATCGCCAAAGAGCGCGTCTTGCTCAAGTGTGATCATCTGGCGTTTGTAAAGCTCCAATAAAGCCAAAAAGGTAACAACCACCACGGGGGTTGGCGTGTCGTCGTTTACGATGTCGGAGAATCGCAGGCGTTTTTGAGCAACCAGACGCGCATGCAGCGCACGCACGTGCAGTTCCACCGGGATTGGCTTGGCCGCAATGTGTTCCGACTCCAACAGCGCAATATCTTGGCGCCCGAACGCCGACGCCGCCAGATACGCCAAGGAATCAAGTGACACGTCCCGCAAAAAATCGGGCATGGCGCGCGTAAGGTGCTCCGGCGGACCAAAGGTGCGCGGATGCATCATCGCTTGCGCCTGCGCACGCGCAGAAAGCATCCCTGCGGCGTTTTTGTACTGCTTGTACGCAATCAGCTTTTCTATGAGCAGCTCGCGCGCTTCGTTTGGCGCCAAATCCTGAAGCTCTTCGGTTGTTTCGTCGGTTTGCTGGGGTATAAGGCTATGAGCTTTGATTTCGAGCAACGTGGATGCAACCAGCAAAAAATCGCTCGCAACGTCCAAATCGGGGATCTCCATTTTGGAGACCTCGGTAAGGTATTGATCCACAATTTCGCTCACCGAGATGGAGCCAATGTCCACCCGCTGCCGGCCCACCAAATACAACAGCAAGTCAAAAGGGCCCTCGAACGAATCAGTTCGCACACGATACGACATAAGCTACCCCAAATACGGGAACAGAAGCGAAAAGACGTTGCGCGCCGTAACGTTTAAATACCAGCTAAACGGGTCGACCCCTAAAAACTGCGGAAGCAAAATGACGGCGATCATGAAAATGGGAAATGCGTACTGCTCAACCTTGTAATACTGCGGGAGATACTTCTCGGGAAGAATAAACGCAAAAATGGACGAGCCGTCCAAAGGCGGAATGGGCAGCAAGTTGAAGAACATAAGATACAAATTGATGAGCGCGAACATTGGCAGGAAATACAAGAAGAAGTACGCGAATACGGTACTCGTGCGCACCCACGTAACCACGGGCGCAAACGTCATCAGCAACCAGCCGATGAGCGCCGCAAAACACGCTAGGATAAGATTTGCCGCCGGTCCTGCAAGGCCAACGATAAGGTCGCCCTTGCGAGGGTCTTTAAACGCGCGCGGGTTATACGGGACGGGTTTTGCATAACCGAATATGGGCATATTGGCAGCCATGAGCAAAAACGGCAGAATCACCGTGCCAAAAGGGTCCACGTGCCGCAACGGGTTAAAGGAAAGGCGTCCCCTATCCTTTGCGGTAGTATCTCCCAGTTTGTACGCGGCAAAAGCGTGCGCCATTTCATGGAACACAATTGCCGGCACAAAACTGAGAATCGAGCATATTACGTAAGGTAACGACATCGCGCTTCCTTTGAATCAGACGAGCATCCGCATACGTGACATGCGGGAACAGCGAGTTAACAAGATTTGATGGTACCTCATACGCATAATTCATGCGGTCTAAGCAAAGGAAGTCCAACAGAATTGCGAAACCTCCGCGCACGAAAAAGCGGCCCGGTAACAACCGAGCCGCTTTTCAATTCAAGATACGAATTATCGTACGTTGTGACGCATTATTTGAAGAAGCCGTCGTAATTGTGCATCTTCAACTGGCTTTCCACCTTGGTCATGGTGTCGAGCGCAACGCCGATCATGATCAGAATGGAGGTACCGCCAAACGCCTGGATGAGCTGGTTGCCCGTGAAGTAGAACAGGATCGAGGGCACAACAGCGATAAGGGCAATGAACACACCGCCGGGAAGCGTAACGCGACGCAACACGTTGCGGATGTATTCGACGGTGGGCTTGCCAGGACGGATGCCCGGAATAAAGCCACCTTGCTTTTGCAAGTTCTCAGCCGTGTCTTCAGGATTGAACACCATGGAGGTGTAGAAGTAGGCGAAGAACACGATAAGCACCATCGTAAGGATCCAGTTGATCCAGCCCGTGGACATGGCATCGGCAGCAACCGTGAGCCAGTCAACGTTGAACAAGGCTGCGAGCTGCGCCGGGAAGTAGATGATGCAGCTTGCGAAGATGATGGGGATAACGCCCGCAGCATTCACTTTGAAAGGAATGTAGGTGGACTGACCACCCATCATGCGGTTGCCCTGCACGCGCTTTGCGTAGTTGACCGGAATGCGACGCTGAGCGCGCTCAACATAGATGATGAGCGGTACGCAAACGAGCACGACGGCAACGATGAGAACCGTGAGCGCAATGCCCATGCCGGTATCGCCAATAGAGGTGATGGACGAATACAGCGCAGAGGGAACGCGCGAAACGATGCTCACGAAGATGATCAGCGACATGCCGTTGCCAACACCACGCTGAGTGATGAGCTCGCCCATCCACATGATGAGAGCGGTGCCAGCAACCAGCGTGAACACGATGACCACGCTGGTGAGCCAGTAAGGCGCCTGATCGCTAAACACAACACCGTAAGCCGGCGATTGGAACAACAGCAAGTAGCCAATGGCGTTGATGAGGCCCAGACCCAGCGTCAGCCAACGAGTGACCTGCGTGATCTTGCGACGGCCGGTTTCACCTTCGCGCGCCCAACGACCCACTGCGGGGATAACGCCCTGCATCAGCTGCATGATGATGGATGCGGTGATGTAGGGCATGATGCCCAGCGAGAATACCGAGAAGTTGGAAAGCGCGCCACCAGTGAACAAGTCCAGCATCGTCATGGAAATGCCGTTGCCCGAGGAGGCTACGAACGCTTCGGCGAACTGACGAAACGGAATGCCGGGAACCGGAAGGTATGCGCCAACGCGATAAAGCGCAAGGATACCGAGCGTGAAGAGAATCTTCTTCCTTAACTCGGGCACTTTGAAAGCGTCAAGAAATGCACTTAGCAAGGCTCTTCAACCTTTCCACCAGCAGCTTCGATTTTTTGTTTTGCGGTAGCGGAGACTTTGTCAACCTTAACCGTAAGCGCCTTGGTAAGATCGCCATCACCCAGAACCTTAACGAGAGCGTCCTCGTGCTTGATGATGCCCTTGGCCTTCAGAGAAGCGCCATCTACAACCTCGCCGGCCTCATACTTGTCCTCAAGGCGACCAACGTTGACAGGCAGATACTCAACACGATTGAAGTTCTTGAAACCAGGGAGCTTCGGAAGACGACGTGCCAAGGGGGTCTGACCACCCTCGAAACCTGCCTTCTTGCCACCACCGGAACGAGACTTCTGACCGTTCATACCACGGCCGGCGGTTTTGCCCTGGCCAGCAGCATGGCCACGGCCAACGCGCTTGCGATTCTTGCGGGAACCCTCAGCAGGGCGCAGATCGGATAATTCCATGTTTAAACTCCTTTAAATCGCTTCGGCGGAATCCCTTTCCGCCGATCTGGCAGCTCGCCGCCAGATAACTTCCTTTGCGAATGAGCGTTGAAGCAACGCGTCATTATATCAGCACGAACGGCATGAAGCCGTTCGTGCTTGCAAGCTATTTGATCTCTTCGACCTCGACGAGATGCTTCACTTTGAAGATCATCCCGCGAACGGACTCGTTGTCCACCTGGTCGATGGTTTTACCGATACGGCCAAGGCCGAGAGCCTTGAGGGTTTTGCCCTGGTCGGCCTTGCGACCAATGGCGCTTTTAACCTGGGTAATGCGCAGAGTCTTCTTAGCGTCGGACATTAGTTGGCCTCCTTTCGACCAAGCATGCGGTCAACGGAGATGTCGCGACGAGAGGCAACCTCTTCGGGGGTTTCCATCAAGCGCAGACCCTCTGCAGTGGCCTTAACCACGTTGAGGGCGTTGTTGGTGCCAAGCTCTTTGGTGATGACGTCGGTGACGCCAGCAAGCTCGAGCACCGCACGCACAGCGCCACCGGCCATAACGCCGGTACCGGGAAGAGCCGGCTTGATGAGCACGCGGCCTGCACCAAACTCACCGATGATCTCGTGAGGAACGGTCTTGGAGCCCTCAACCTCTTTGGACTCAACCAAAGAAACGTTGAACATGTTCTTCTTGGCATCCTCGA
>JAZQAV010000005.1:0-7983 GCA_045545435.1 Eggerthellaceae bacterium
GTGTTCGTCGATTACGCCCATACGCCTGACGCCCTGCAAAAGGCGCTGGCGTCCATTCAAAACATTACGTCCGGGCGCACGCTGGTGGTGTTTGGCTGTGGCGGCGATCGCGATGCGACGAAGCGCTCCATCATGGGACGCGTTTCGCTTGCCGCCGATTACGTGGTGGTAACGTCTGACAATCCGCGCACCGAAGACCCTCTGCTTATTATTGAAGACATCGTATCGGGCATGGGAGAGGGCGAAGGCCGCTTCGAGGTTGAGCCCGATCGCAGAAGCGCGATCGCACGCGCGATAGCATGCGCGCAAGCCGGCGACTCCATCCTTGTTGCGGGCAAGGGTCATGAAGACTATCAGCTGGTTGGCGATAAAGTGCTCTCCTTCGACGATCGCGTGGTTGCACGCGAAGAGCTCGAGCGCGCATTCGGCAACAATGCTGAGGAGTAGTTGCGCATGCAAATGACCGTACGGGACATACTGGACGCAACGCAGGGAACCTTGGTTGCACCTGCGGCTGAAAACGTTTTCGGCTGCGAGATCAACGTGTGCGCCAGCGCACTTGAAGCGCAGGTGAACGATGTTGTGTGGGATTCGCGTGCGGTTGTTGCCGGCAGCGCCTATGCGGCATTGGTGGGCGAGCGCGTTGATGGGCATCGCTTCGTCGCCCAAGCAATCGATGCCGGCGCAGTACTTGCCTTGGTTACGCATGAGGTAGACGAAGCCGCGCTTCAAGCGGCGCAAAAGGCAAACGCAGCAATAATTGCCGTTCGCGATATTGAGGCGGCTCTTGCAGCTATAGCCGGTGCGTGGCGTGAACGTTTGAACGCGGTGGTAATTGGGCTTACGGGTTCAACTGGTAAAACAACCACGAAAAACCTTGTGCGCGATGTGCTTGCCGCGCAAAAAACGGTGGTTGCCACAACGGGCAACCAAAACAACGAACTTGGTGTCCCTAAAACACTCTTGAACGCACAAGCTTCCACCGAAGTTGTGGTGGTTGAGATGGGCATGCGCGGATTGGGGCAGCTGGAAAGCCTGTGCGCGTTCGTGAAGCCCGACTGGGGCCTTATAACCAATGTTGGCGAAAGCCATATTGAGCTTTTGGGCAGCCGCGACAATATCGCACGTGCGAAACGGGAACTCTTCGATGCGCTTCCCGATACAACGGGCTTTGCGTTCATAAATGCTTCGGACGATTATGCGGGCTACCTGAAAGAGCAGGCGCGCCTTGGTGAGCGTTCGATTACGCCCGTGTTTTTCGAGGGCTTCGGCAAAACGGATGCCCTTGCTCAGCAGGGCATCATCAAAGAAGAAGATGCGCTGGTGTGGGCGAAAGACATTGTTTTTGACGCGCAGGGATGCCCTTCGTTTACCCTGTGCGCTCATAACGTGCCCGTTGCGTCGAGCCCCGCAGAGCGTGTGAGCGGGAAGGTGAGCTGCACGTTGCAGCTGCGCGGGGCCCACAACGTTTCCAATGCTTGCTCGGCAGCCGCTGTTGGCCTTGTTGCGGGCTTGTCGTTAGAACAGTGTGCGGCGGCTCTTGCAGCCTCGCAACCCGAGCGCGGTCGCCAAGAAGTGCTCGTTTGCGCAGGTGAAGGCCTGTTGCCTGCAGGAGTAACGGTGGTCGACGATTCGTACAATGCGAATCCCGACTCCATGCGCGCATCGCTTGCGATGTTTTCTGCCATGGCGGTAAAGGGAAAGCGCATAGCGGTGTTGGGCGACATGGGCGAGCTGGGCGATTTTGCTTCTGCGGGCCACCGCAGTGTTGGCGCGTTCGCCGCTCGTACGGGGCTTGCACTGTTGGTGTGCGTGGGCACCCTCGCGCGCGATATCGCTGATGAAGCCGTCCAAGCGGGCATGCCGGCCGATGCGGTGGTGCATGCCAGCAGTTTGGAGCAGGCGCTGTCGACGGTTGCCCAAAGCGCGCAGCCCGATGATGCGGTGCTGGTGAAAGCTTCGCATTTCATGGAATTCGACCAAATCGTAAAAGGACTGGTTGGCTGATATGTTGTCGGTTTTGTTTTCGCAGTACCCGACGTTTCTGGTATTTTTGGCCGTGTTCGTGGCCATTGTTGTCTCGGTGGCGTTTATGCCTGCCTGGATCGCGTTTTTGCGCAAGGCGCATTTGGGGCAACAGGTTCGTGACGATGGCCCGCAAACGCATCTGGTAAAGCAGGGAACGCCCACCATGGGCGGCGTTATCATGCTTATTGCCATGGTGGTTACCATTCTTATGGTGGGTTATTTCACCCCCGAAACGTTCGTGCTCACGGCAACTATCTTGCTCACCGGCATCTTGGGCTTGATTGATGACAGCTCTTCAATCATGCACGGGCGCTCTTTGGGCCTTACCCCCAAACAAAAGTTGGTGGGCCAGTTTGCGCTCGCGACAATTTTCTGCCTGTTCGTGGTGAACTATCTGGGCATTTCTCCCACGGTTGAAATTCCGTTCGTATGCACGTTGGATTTGGGTGTTGTCACCACCGTGCTGCCGATAGGCAACGGTTTTGCCGTTCCGTGGCTGTATCTGATTTTCGTGAACGTGCTGCTGGTTGGTTTGTGCAACGCCGTTAACCTTACCGATGGCCTTGACGGTTTGGCGGCCGGCACGGTGCTGGTGGTCATGATCGTGATGGCCGCCATTGCGTATCGCTCCGACATGTTGGAGCCCGCTATCATGGCTGCGGCAATCGCCGGCACCTGCATCGGTTTTCTGTGGTTCAACTCCCATCCTGCCGACATTTTCATGGGCGACACCGGATCGCTTGCACTTGGCATGGGCTTGGGTTGCTTGGCGGTGCTCACTAAAACGGAATTCGTCGTGCTCATCATCGGCGGATTGTTCGTCGTGGAAGCGCTGTCGGTCATGATTCAGGTGCTGCATTACAAGCGCACCAAAAAGCGCGTGTTTCTTATGGCGCCGTTGCACCATCATTTCGAGAAAAAAGGGTGGAGCGAGACCAAGGTTGTTATTCGCTTCTGGATTGTCTCAGGTATCTTTGCCGCCATCGGCTTCTCGCTGTACTTCGCAGAGAGCATGATGGGGGCGTTGTAATGGAGCTGACAAACGGAGCAGAAAACACTTTTCTTGCAGGGCGCAAGCGTGCTCCCGAGCGTTTGGGACGTGTGCTGGTAGTAGGCCTTGGCAAGTCGGGTGTGCAAACGGTTGACTATTGCATAGCGCTACTGGGTACCCGTGTCGAACATCTGAGCGTTGCAGCTGGCCAGCGCAACGATTTTGCCATTTCTTACGCAGAGGAAATTAAAGCGCGCGCTCGCGAGATATGCGCACAAAAGGCGTGCGACGACACGCTGCAGGTTTGTTTTGGCGACAACGGTGTCTCTGAGCTTGGCGCCCTGGAGCAAAATCCATTCGATGTGTGCGTGATAAGCCCCGGCATTCCCTATTGGAGCACGCTCTATCAGGATGCGCTCGCATGCTCGCGCGAGGTAATAAGCGAAGTTGAATTTGCGTGGCGCGAGAGTAGAAGCGATGCCCTGTGGGTTGCTGTTACCGGCACCAACGGCAAAACCACCACCACGGCCTGCTGCGCATCGCTTCTTGCGGCCTGTGGCCTGCGTGCTCGTGCGGTTGGCAACATCGGCGATGTGTGCCTGAAAGCGGTTGCCGACGATGACACCGATGTGTACGTTGCGGAGGTATCGTCGTATCAGCTGGCGTCAACGGTGCACTTTGCGCCCCATGTTGCCGTGCTGCTCAACATAACGCCCGATCATATCCACTGGCATAAAACGCTTGAAGCCTATCGTGATGCGAAGTTCAAAGTTTTGGAAAACTTGGGTACGGTTGACGCGGCGCCCGTGACGTGCAAGACGGATGCGTGCGCGTTGGAAGCAGAAAGCGTGCTTGCACCGTTGGCGGTGCTTGACGCCACCAACGAGGTGGTGCGCAAGAAGGTGCGCGAGCTGAAGGCCGCACCCGATGCGCAACGAGGCTTCGCGTATGTGCCCCTGGGAACCAAAGAGGGGCTCTCGGGCGATATGCGCGCGGCATGCGGTGCCGCAAACGCTGCATTCGTGGATGCCCAGGGCTTTCTGCGTGTGGCATACAATGGCAAAGACCACCTTTTGTGCAACGTCGATGAGCTGCAAATTCACGGCTTGCACAATGCATCGAACGCGCTGGCGGCAGCGGTGGTTGCGGTTGCGCTGGGCGCTCGCGACTCATCAATCGCCCAGGCGCTGCGCGATTTTGCGCCACTTGAGCACCGCATTGAACCGTGCGGAACGGTTTCTGGCGTGCACTGCTACAACGATTCGAAGGCAACCAACGTCGACGCAACGCTGAAGGCGTTTGCTGCGTTTCCCCATACGCGCCCCCTTGTGCTTCTGGGCGGCGAAGACAAGGGAACGGCGCTTGACCAGTTGGTGGAGCAGGCGTACGCCCATGCGCGCTGCGTGGTGTGCTACGGCGAAAGCGCGCCGCGTTTCTTGGAGGCATTTGCGGCGAGCGCAGCTAAGGCGCCAGAAGATTTTCAGGTGGTGCGCGCTTCGCATATGGAAGACGCGCTCGATAGCGCACTTGCGCTTGCTCAACCTGGCGAAGTGGTGTTGCTGTCGCCAGCTTGCGCATCGTTTGACGAATTCACCTCGTTCGAGGAGCGGGGAGCGGTGTTCAAAGAACTGGTGCGTGCGCGCGAGATGCGCAGCAGAGAAGATGATTCAAGGGATTTCACAGATTCAGGTGACAAGGCGGCGCACTAACAGGTTAGATTATCGGTACAAAGCCACAAGATTAATTGCAGCAGAAACGAACTACGATGGCTCACAGAAGGAAAATAACGGACATGACCGCCGATGTGGCGGGCCCGCGCACCATTTTCTTATTGCTGGTGGTGGGTCTGACGCTGTTCGGCTTCGTGATGATTTATTCCGCCAGTGCGCCGACGGCAGTAGCCGAAGGGGAGAGCCCCACCAGCTATCTTACCGACCAGTTCATGTTTGCGGCCATTGGAGCCGTTGCCGCTTTCGCGGCGTCGCGCATTCCCTATCATGCGTGGCTTTCCCGCGCTGTGTACGTGGTTTGGGTCCTTGGTCTCATTTTGGTAATCCTTACGGTGCCTATGGGTGCCGCCATGTACGGCGCTCAACGCTGGCTGGTGCTGGGCCCCATTTCCTTGCAGCCTTCCGAATTCATGAAGATCGCCCTCGTGCTCATGGGCGCAAAAATTCTCAGCGACCTGCATGCGGGTGCGGTTGATACCCAGTGGGCGCTGTTCGAGGTTGTGGGCTTCATTTTGGTGCCAACGCTTATCATCTATGGCACGCAGTCCGACCTGGGTACCACGATGATCATCTTCGTGGGCCTTCTTTCGGTTATGTGGATGGGCGAGGTGGACTGGAAGATTGTGGCGGCTGTCATTGGCCTGGTGGCGCTTTTCGCAATTTTGTCCACCATAGCCACCCCGTATCGTTCCAACCGCATGCTGTACCTCAATCCGTGGGCAGACGGGCAAAACGGTTTCGGCAACGGGTATCAAATTATCCATTCGTATTACGCGTTTGCCCAAGGGGGTATTTTTGGAACGGGCATCGGCAACTCAACCGAGAAATACTTGTATCTGCCTGAGTCCGAAACCGACTTCATTTACTCCATCATCGGCGAGGAGCTTGGCCTTATTGGCGCGGTGCTGGTGATGATCGCGTTCTTGGTGCTGCTGTGGGCGGGTTTGCGCATCGCGCGCTCGGCCGTGGACGATTTTGGTTGCATGATCGCCGGCGCACTCACCATCATGATCGTGTTCCAAGCGTTTTTGAACATGGGCTCGGCCATGGGCGTTCTTCCCACCACGGGCAAGCCGCTGCCGTTCATTTCGTCAGGCGGTTCGTCACTTATTGCCACGTTCATCATGGTGGGCCTCATTTTGTCGGTAAGCGACACCACGGTTTCGACGTCGCTTTCGCAGGGCGATTCTCATGACATTTACGAGCAGCGACGCGAAAGCTTGCGCGTCGTGCGCTCGATTGACGACGGCGTTCCAAGTACGTCATCGGCAAAAGGCAGCTCGCGGATGAGCAGGTTCTCAAGACGAAGATGACGCCTTGTGCGCAGGCAAAGGGCTTTCAAGGAGATGGAAACGATGTTGGTAGTTCTTTCGGGTGGCGGAACGGCTGGTCACATTAATCCCGCTCTTGCTTTGGCTGAGGTGCTGACGCAGCGGGGGTGCGAGGTTCGTTTTGCGGGAACCCCGCACGGTGTTGAGGCGCGCCTGGTTGCCGAAGCAGGCATTCCGTACCAAGCGTTTGAGGTAAGCGGATTCGATCGCAAGCACCCCAAAACAGGATTGAAGGCGCTCAATCAGTTGCGCAAAAGCACGCCGCTGGCCGTCAAATGGTTCAAGGAAATCAAACCGGATGTGGTGGTGGCCTTCGGTGGATACGTGTGCGCGCCGGTAAGCCGCGCTGCCGAAAAACTGGGCATTCCCCTGGTGGTTCACGAGCAGAACTCCGTGATGGGCATCGCCAACAAAAACCTTTCCAAGAAGGCTGCGCGCGTGTGCCTCACCTACGAAGCGGCTGCCTCCTCGGTTGCCGATAAGAGCAAAGTGGTGGTGACGGGCAATCCGGTGCGCTCGAGCATTTTCGATGCAACGCGCGAAGAGGGTCGTGCGTATTTGGGAATCCCCGATGACGCGCTCATGCTGCTGGTGTTTGGCGGAAGCCAGGGCGCACGCCACATCAACCAGGGAATCGTGGCGCTCAAAAACGTGCTGCTGTCATACCCCAACCTGTACATCGTGCATGTGACGGGCCCTAAAGAGCTCGATTCGGTGAAAGAGGCGCTTGCGCTTACCCCCGAGCAGGAAACGCGCTGGAAGCTGTTCGGGTACCAGAACCGCATGGGCGCGTGCATGGCCGCTACCGATGCTATCGTGTCCCGCGCGGGTGCCACGTCGCTTGCCGAGATATCGGCGCGCGCAATTCCTGCGCTGCTGATTCCGTTCCCGCGGGCAACTGCCGATCATCAAACCATGAATGCCCGCTCGTTGGTGGATGCGGGCTGCGCGTTGATGATGCCCGACGACCAGCTTGAATCGCCTGCCTTTAAGGAGCAGGTGTGCCAGCTTATCGAAGACGAGGCGCTTCGTGCCCATATGACCGAATGCGCGAAAGCTCAAAAAACGGCAGATGCGGCACGTATGCTGGCCGACGAAGTTATGAAGGTTGCGTCTTCGCGCTAACGCTTCACGGTAGATAATCAGTGGAACCTTGCTGCGCGCGCACCGAAGTGCGTGCCAGGGCGCTACTATGCTTATTCGAGAAAAATCACTCGTTAAACTTCGACGACAAGGTGCTCATTATGGAAACGAAGAAGATCTCGTCGGTGCATTTTATTGGCGTGGGTGGCGTTGGTATGAGCGGCATTGCCAAGGTTGCCATTGACCAGGGAATTAAGGTTTCTGGCTCGGACATCCGCGAAAGCCGCTACACGCAGCAGCTGCGCGAGGCGGGTGCAACCATTCACATTGGACACGCCCCTGAAAACATTCCGGGCGAGGGCTGCGACAATGGCCCCGATGTGGTGGTGGTCACCACCGCCGTTTTGGAGAACAACCCCGAGCTTATAGCTGCGCGCTCTCGAAACCTCACCATTTGGCATCGCGCGCAAATGCTGGCTTATTTGGGCACCGGGTTGAAAACGTTGGCGGTTGCGGGAACGCATGGCAAAACAACCACGTCGTCTATGCTGGCAAGCGCGCTTGACGAGCTTGGCTTTAATCCCACGTTCCTTATTGGCGGCATGGTGCGCTCGTATGGCACCAATGCGCATTCGGGAACGGGCGAGTATTACGTAGTGGAGGCCGACGAGTCGGACAAATCGTTCCGTTACCTCTCGCCGTATGCCGTCTTGCTCACCAACATCGAAGCCGACCATCTTGATCACTATCGCGACCTTGAGGAAATCAAGGAGCGCTTCAAAGCATTTGTGGCCTCGTTGCCCGAAGGCGGTATCGCCAT
>JAZQAV010000006.1:0-11503 GCA_045545435.1 Eggerthellaceae bacterium
CACATTGAAACCAAGCGCGCACGGAATGGCCAGAACCGCAATTCCCACGCCCACGATGGCCGTTGCGCGCTGACGCTGGAACTCCCATTGATCCATGAGGAACGCGATTATGCACTCGAACACGGCGATGACTGTCGACAAAGCGGCGAAACTCATGAACACGAAGAACAGCGCACACCACAGCTGACCGAAGGGCATTTGGTTGAATACGCTGGGGAGCGTGATGAACACCAGACCAGGGCCGCTCCCCGGCTCAACGCCGAAAGCAAAGCACGCCGGGAAAATGATAAGACCGGCCATGAGGGCTACCAGCGTGTCAAGACCGGCGATGCGCAGCGATTCGCCGGAAAGCGAATGGGTGCGCTCGATATAGCTGCCGAAAATGGTCATGGAACCAATGCCGATGGACAGCGTGAAGAACGACTGGCCCATGGCCGCGTACGCCGCTTGGCCGAACGTGCTCATTTGCTCGCCGAACGTGGCGCCCGCGAACAGCTTCCCGAAGTCGGGAATAAGGTAGAACGCCAAGCCTGCGCTGGCATTGTCGAGCGTCACCGAGCGAGCGGCAAGAACCACCAGCACCACCAGCAGGCACGCCATCATGATCTTGGTGATGCGCTCGACGCCTTTTTGCAAGCCCACGCCGCAGCAAACGCTGCCCACAGCAACAACCACCAGCATCCAGAACACCATTTCGCCGGGATTGCCCAGCATGGTCTCAAAAACTCCGCCGACGGCTTTGGCATCAAGGCCCACAAATGCACCCGCTGCGCTCTTGTACACGTAGGCAAGCATCCAGCCAGCCACAACCGTGTAGAACATCATCAGAATGCAGCAGCCAATGAGGCTCACCCATTTTGCGCGGTGCCACGACGTGCCGGCCGGCTCAAGTACGTCAAACGCCCTGCCGGTTGATTTTTGCGAGCCGCGGCCAACCGCGAATTCCATCACCAGGATGGGCAGCGAAAAGGCAACCAGGAACAGGATGTACATGAGCACGAAAGCAGCTCCACCATACTGGCCCGTAATATAAGGAAAGCGCCATACGTTTCCCAAACCAATGGCGCATCCAGCGCTGATAAGGATAAAACCGAGGCGCGAACCAAACTTTTCACGCGGTGCTGCGACAGCTCCCTGCTGTTTATCTGCCAAAACAAAACCACCTTGCTAAAGATATGCCCTAGGGTGAGGCTAGCGATTTTCGCCACCCGCCCCTGCGAGCGCTTGAAAACTCCGACCATTATAGTCATTCGAAGCTTCAAGCGCGCGAGCAATTTGCCACCGCGTCCCCCGTAATGCCAAAAAAGCCGCCAAGTTGGCGGCGAAACCAACAGCGAGGCAACAAAAAAACGGACGCACCCTTGCGGCGTGCAGGGTGCGCCCGATAAACATGCAGTTTCGAAAAGCACGCGATTGGTTTTGAAGAAACCTTAATCAGTGATAAAGGCCACGTAACCCTTGTACGCTTCGTAGATATCGGCCTTGCTCACAACCTCCCACGGCGCATGCATGGAAAGCACCGCCACGCCGGAATCAATGACGTCCATTTCGTACTTGGCCGTCAGGTACGCGATGGTTCCGCCACCGCCGGCGTCAACTTTGCCCAGCTCGGCGGTTTGGAATATCACGCCCGCGTCATCCATGATGCGACGCACTTCGGCCACGAACTCGGCGCGCGCGTCGTTGCTGCCCGACTTGCCGCGCGAACCCGTGTACTTGTTGAACACCAGGCCATGGCCCATGAAGCAGGCGTTGCGCGTGTCGAAAACGCTTGCGTAAGCAGGATCGTAGGCTGCCGAAACATCACTCGAGAGCATCTTCGAATGCGCAAGCGCACGGCGCAGGCGTACATCACCCGTCTCACCAGCGCACTCCATGAACAGCGCCATGGTGTTCTCGAAGAACTGCGAGGCCATACCAGTAGCGCCCACGCTTCCAATTTCCTCTTTGTCAACCAACACGCATACCGCGGTGCGACGGGGGGTTTCGGCAAGATTCAGTTGTGCCAAAAGCGACGGATAGGCGCACGAGCTGTCATCTTGGCCGTAGCCTATGATCATGCTGCGAACAAAGCCCATCTCGCGCGCGGGACCCGCAGGCACCGCTTCGAGTTCGGCCGACATGAAATCGTCTTCCTCGATGCCATATTTGTCGGCGAGTAACTTAAGGATGTACGCTTTAACCGGCTCTTTTTTGACAAGCTCGGCAAACTCGTTGTCGGCATTATCGTCGGCACCATCGCCCTCTTGTTTCGCCATTGGGCGATTGCCAACCAAAATGTCCAGGTCCTCGCCCGCCACCACTTCGGAGGCTTTCTTGGCCATTTGGTCCTTGGCAAGATGGATAAGCAGGTCACTTACGCAAAATACCGGATCGCCTTCGTTGTCGCCCACGTTCACGTCAATAACGGTGCCATCCTTTTTAACCACGACGCCGTACAGAGCAAGCGGCAGCGTAACCCACTGATACGCCTTGATACCGCCATAGTAATGCGTGTCAAGACGAACCTGGCCATTTGCCTCAAACAGAGGAATTTGCTTGATGTCAAGGCGCGGCGAATCGATGTGCGCACCCAAGATGTTCATGCCGTTTTCGATGGGCTCCTTGCCCACATGCATCAAAATAACGGCTTTGCCGTGCGTCGAGGCATACACCTTGTCGCCCGGCTTCAAGCGCGCGCCTTCGGCATACACGTCCTCAAGGTCGCGATAACCAGCTGCACGGGCCATCTCGATAGCGCTTCTGGCAAACAAGCGCTCGGTTTTATTGACGGAGATAAAGTCTATGTAGTCGGCGCAAATGCTCTCAAGCTGTTCCAAATCTTGCGCGCTGTAGGATAACCATGCGTTTTTCTCGCCCATTTTTTTCCTTTCATGTTCTGCGGCGAAAGACCTACCGCCTTCGCCTTTTTAGCCACAAAAACAAAGGCATCTATCGCGCTTTATTATCGCGCACCTCAGGCGCGATTGCGCGTATTTCCCTCCATAAACAGAAGAGAGCGGAACGATTTTCACAACCGATGCGGCAGCAGGCGAAAGCACATACGTCATTCGCCCGCCAAGCGAAATGCCCGAGCCAACTGCTGTTTGGCAGCCAATTACGATGCGCTCGCAAATGTTATCGCAACAGCGCCCTATTGCCTTTCGCGGAAAAATAGCAGCGTAAGCCCAATAAAACCTGCAACGAAACGCAATGGAAACTCAAAGGGTCTACACTTCACCCCGTCATCAGCTTTTATGACAAGCGAGAAAGACAGAGAAAGGGTGCAAAAATGGATCTTAAGCTTAAAGACAAGGTAGTACTTGTAACCGGCGGCACGGGCGGCATTGGCTCCGCAATCGTGAAGGCCTTCCTGGAAGAGGGCGCCAAGGTTGCCTTCTCGTCCACCAAGCAGGAGAAGGCTGACGCGCTGTGCGAGAAACTCGGCTACGCCGACGACGTCCTGAAGGGCTTCACCGCCGACCTCAACAACGAAGAGGACATCAAGAACTTCGTAGAAGCCGCCAAGGCACACTTCGGCACGCTGGATATCGTTATCCCCAATGCCGGCTACGAAGGCAAAGCCCATCCTGTTCAGGACATGACGCTTGAGCTCTTCGAGCAAACCTACATGCTGAACGTGTTCGCCGTTATGCTCACCATGAAGTACGCCGCCCCCACGCTCATCGAGAAGCAGTCCGGCGCCGTGGTTGTTATCGCCTCCGCTGCAGCTTTCGAGCCCACTGCGGGCAACAGCGCCTACGTAAGCTCCAAGTACGCCGTTGCCGGCCTTACCAAGTGCGTTGCTATGGAACTCGGCCCGCTGGGCATCCATGTGAACTACATCTGCCCCGGCCCCGTAGACACCCCCATGATGCTGCGCATCGAGAAGGACTTCTTCGGTGACAGCATGACCCACGAAGAGGCCCAGGCGTTGCTGGCTGGCCAGTACGCTATGGACAAGCGTTACGCCAAGCCCGAGGAAATCGCCAATGCAGCCCTCTACCTGGCTTCCGAGGTTTCCTCGCACACCGCCGGCATGGGCATGCACATCGACTCCAAGGTTTCTGCTGCCAACTAACCCCACTCGTATTGCAAACCAAAAAGACGCTGCCCTGTTTTGGCAGCGTCTTTTTTCGTCTTTATTCGGGTTTATCGCAGGAACTGCAGCGCCTGTTCATAAGCCCCTTCATGCGACCGCCGCAGTAATAGCAGCGTCCGTGATCCCGCCAATACCGCGAACGCGCATGTCGAAGCACGTCGTCGGAAATATCAGCGGTGCCTATGTTCAGGAAGTCGAAGGTGATGTTGTAGCCGGGAAACGCCTCAAAGCCGACGGCCGCAAGGAGAGCGCCAACCACATCTGTTTTAGTTGGACGCGGCAAGTGCCTTTACGTCCAGAACACTGCCGTTGCTCCAACCGTCGGTGTAGCGCAGGATGCTCAATATCGCGAGCACACCTGCGCCTAATCACGCTATAGAACGAAGCTGTCCTGCGTTGAATATCGTTCGACCATTTCCGCTTCAAAACTTGCTCGACAAGCACCAAGCTGCCGAGGGCTTACGGCAAATTGTTTGCGCACTAAGAGAGAGGTGCGCAGCCCCTCGTTTTGTTTCTCGCGCCAAATGCGCCATGCTTGAGGCAGAAACGGATTGCTGTAAGCACGTAGGTTATCCCCCTCTTTCCAGGCAAACCCATGTAGATTGCGAACTGATACGAACTCTCCTGGCGACGCTTTCTCGACCCGATCGGCGCAGTCCCAGTTGGCAACAATCGTCTTTGATGAGCGCCCACCGCGCAAGAAAGGAACAGCTTGCTCTTTTTCAAGGAGGGCAATCAGTTCGCGCTCGAGTTCCCCGGCGTCAACATCGCCTTTTGCGACATGCATCAGGCATACCGCATCACTCACACGTACACCTCTTAGCGACAGTTCGAACATGGCTTCATAGCACTTGACAGCATCTGTAAAGATGCGGATGTCACAAGCATCACTTGCATCGCTTTGCTTATAGAAGGCATAAAGGTCGACTTCACGGCCAAGCGCGCCCTCATTAACCATTCTTTCAACTTGTTGTAACACGCTTATATCGCGAAAAAGCTTCATGCGATTCTCCTTTTTGCAGCCGGCAGAATGCGCAACATGCGCTTTTGGCGCAAAGCGCAGCGCATGGCATTCCAAGAGCGCAGTCTGCGTAGCGCCCTATGCCTGTATCTCTTTCGCGCAAGCCCATAAATAATGACGAGCGTTGGCCGAAGTCATTTGGCGTGCACGCCCAATGAGGCATTCTTTTCTGAGGGCAGGCTCATCAACCATCTGCAAGAGCTCAAGAGCAAGCTGGGACTCCTCTTCTGCCATAAGGCCTTTAACGCGTTCGAGGAGTTTTTCGCGCCCAATGAGACTTAGCAGCGTCTCTTGATAGCGAGCCGCGCGAGCCGGCATCAGGGCAACAGGGTCGCCATCGTACCAGCCAACATATCCGGCATATATGCCTTTTACGCTCCATTCAACCGTTCCATAGCACTCCGCCAAATACGGAAGATGCTTCCATTTCTCGGGTAGCTGAACCTTGGCTACCGTTTCGTCGATGGTCAAGCAATCGTTGATGCAGTCAAGCGTTTGCGTCAGCACAAACTCAATGGCGTCACGATAGGTGCCAACTTGCTCTTGCACGAGCTCCGAACCAATCAAAGGCGCGGAATGGCCAGGAAGCAGCGCTTCGATATCATGGTCGAGAATACGCGTAAGCGAGTCAACCCACGAAGCGATGTCGCGATAGTTGGTACCGCGAATCGCATAAAGATTCGGCCAGCAAGCGTAATAATTGTCGCCGCTGCACATAACCTGATCATCGGGGAGCCAGACGAAGATTTGATCATCGGTTTCGCCAGGGGCGCGCACCAGTTGGAAACGCACACCATCGATAACACGATTAATTCTTACTTCCTGGTCGTACAGCGTTGTCGGCGCCATCACGTCGGGAGCTTCTTTTGCCATTTCAGACACATCGATTCCCCCCAGTCCCATGCTGAGCGCTTCATCAGCCGTGAGGGTCACGCCAAACTGCCGCAATCCGCGTTTTCCCAATCCAGCGGCGATACGATCGTAATACGGTAATTGCACCCCCGTTGGAGTAAAGCCAATCACCTCTTCAAGCGACTCGCGGAAATAGCCCGAACCGCCCGTATGGTCGGCATGCTGATGTGTGTAGATAAGCGTTTTTACCGGCTTGTCGGTTATCTTCGAAATTTCAGACAGGGCTTCGCGCGCATAGCCCGGCGTGCTGAAGCCGTCAACGAGAATAACCGATGTGTCACCAATGATCGCGGTTGCATTCGAAGCGCCAAAACCCATGAAGTGATAAACGCGTTCGTTGATTTTAGTGACCGCTTTTTTCGAATTCAGATCGGTAATCTGCTTCAGTATTTCTTCGCCCCTCATAATTTCCCTCCATTGCGCTATGCAGCCTTGCGGCTTTCCCTGGTTTCCCACAAATAATCTAGCGCGGTAAATGCTGGTAGCATATCAATCAAAACTGTGCAGATAGTCAACCGGTAGAATCGAAATGATTCACTTCTACTCCCCTATGCTCAGCACCTCTTCGCCGCTGAATGTTTCTACGCGGATGCCCTTCACGCGCCCATCTTCTATATGCACTTTGGCAATGGTGCGCGCCGCACCCGTGCGAGGACGCGTTGCCGAGCCGGGATTCAGCAAATACTGCGCGGGATACGCCGCTTTGCCCCATTCGAGCTTTGGCGTGTGGGTGTGTCCGTGAATGCAGATATCGGGCACAGGATCCCCTGGTGAGAGCGCGCTGCTTCCCGCAAAGTTAATGCGCACGTCACGCGGGTAATGCGCCACCAAAAAGCGAACGCCCTCTATAACCGGCCGCGCGAAGCGCTCGATTGACGAGGGATAATCGTCGGGAGCATCATTGTTCCCCAAAACGGCCGACACGGGAGCAAGCGTTTCAAGCTCGCGGATAATGGCCAGTGAGCCAATATCGCCCGCATGGATGATGTGGTCGCAATCGGCCAAAGCCGCATAAGCCTGAGGACTCAGCCTTCCATGTGTATCAGAGATAACTCCCACCATCGCCATTGTCGTCAGCCTCCCTCGCGCATCGCGCTCTGCAACGCTCTTTTGCGGTCCAATAACGCCTTACTAATCGTTTCAAAGAATATCTTAGCCTTAGTCGCTTAGATTTCTTACGAAAAGGTAACACAAGTTTTCGGGAACTTTACCTTTGCACGTTCTTCATTGACCCTCGCTACCTCCCGAACTATAACAGAATCAATCTAAAGAAACGCGAGCATATGCCGCCGAAACGCAAGACATAAGGCGGCACACGAACAGGAGATGAGTATTATGACCAACTTGATGCCGCGCAGGAACAAAAGCCTCTTTGACGCCTTTATGATGGATCCTTTTGATGCATTCTTCCCAACGGCCCCCATTACCCACAGCACGCAGCAGCAGTTCATGCGCACCGACATTCGCCAGGACGACAATGGTTACGAACTCACCATCGATCTTCCCGGCTTCACGAAAGAAAACGTGCACGCCGAGCTGAAGGATGGCGTGCTGTCCATCACCGCTGAAACCAGCAGCCAGAACGAAGAGAAGAACGAGCAGGGCACGTACATCCGCAAGGAGCGTTTCAGCGGAAAATGCAGCCGTTCGTACTACGTAGGCGACGACATCGAGGAATCCGACATCAAGGCGCGCTTCGATAACGGCACGCTTAAGATCACGGTTCCCAAGAAGCAACCGGTTCCCGAAATTGAGGCAACTACCACCATCAATATCGAGGGCTAACGTCACATCCCCTTGTCCTGTTTGCAAAGACGCCCCTCCCACTCCCCCTCGTCTTTGCAATGGGAGATAAGCCTCGTGCTAACCCAATAGGCGCCTTCAAGCACGAGTTTTGCATCTAACCTCCTTTCAATGTTTCTTTCTCCTTTTAGATGCAGCCACTTTCCTGGTGTTCAGGGCGCCACTTAAAAAGGAAAGCACCCACGGCGGGTGCTTTCCTTTTATTATGGTCTTAAGCAAATGCCACAAGTAATTGAAAGCGCTCAAGAGACGGACGCCCGCGACAAGGCTTCCCGCGATAAAACGGATGCACGCCAAGCAGATGCACCGAGGAGGCACAATGGAGATAAACGACAAAACGCAGAAAGACACAGCGACGCTGCGCACCTGGATTGCCGAAGCCGACCCCAAAAGCGTTGTCTTTTTTGGCGGCGCAGGGGTATCAACCGAAAGCGGCATCCCCGATTTCCGAAGCCCCGACGGCCTCTATCGTCAAAAATACGGCGACACCTCGCCCGAAGAGCTCATATCGCACCATTACTACCGGCAGAACCCGCAACGGTTCTTCGAGTTTTATTTCGACCGCATGATTGCACCCGATGCCCAGCCGAACCAGGCGCATAAGAAGCTCGCCGAACTGGAGCAGCAGGGAATTCTGGATTGCGTAATCACGCAAAACATCGACGGCCTCCACCAAAAAGCAGGCAGCAAGCGCGTCTTTGAGCTGCACGGAAGCGTTCTGCGCAATTATTGCCAGCAATGCGGCGCCGCGTTCGACCTTGAACGCATGACGGAACTGCACAACCATGCCGAAGATGGTGTTCCGCGTTGCCCCCAGTGCGGCGGGGCCGTTAAGCCCGATGTTGTTTTATACGAAGAAAGCCTTGATCAGGAAACGCTGATGAACTCGATGCGGGCGATCTCCCGTGCGAAAACCCTCATCATAGCGGGAACCTCGCTGGTGGTGTATCCTGCGGCGGGCTTGGTCGACTACTTCAATGGCGAGCATCTGGTAATCGTCAACCTCTCGCCCACCCCACGCGATCGCCAAGCGTCGCTGTGCATTGCCGCACCGGTGGGAAAGGTTTTCGACTTCTAGCAGCATATCCGTTGCCGGTGCCGCCCATACGCGCCGAGCGCACATTCGCACTTTGCCTCGCGGCAGCTCCACGCACTTCAACCACCCTTAGGAAAGTCCGCTTATGAGCAACGAAGCAACGAACAACGTCACCGATGGCCCCGTAGGGCAATCTGCCGCCACCCCTCAACTGCTTTCCATCAACCAGATAAGCAAGGGATGGATCAATAAATATGAACTCACCTACCAGCTTCCCGATGGAACTTTATTTTGCTACGAAGCCGTATCCCGCAAGCCGCTCGAACGGTTTCGGGCAAATCTTATGCACGCAAATCAGCCGGAAGCAATCAACGAGACCACCGACTGCGCAAACGCTACTGCCGCCAATAACGCAGCCGCCGCAGAAAACACCCAGGGCGTTGGGGCGTCCTCGGATACCGCTGATGCAGTGAGCATCGTTGGCATCACCCCCAACAACACCGTCCTGCTCATCCGTGAGTTCCGCTACACCATCAACAACTGGTGCCTCGCGTTTCCTGCCGGACTGGTGGAGGCAGGTGAAGATTTGCGCACCTGCGCCGATCGCGAGCTGCGCGAGGAAACCGGATACGCACTGGCGCCCAACAGCGACGTTCGCCCACTCAAACAAGCGGGACTGTCATCCACGGGCCTCACCGATGAGGCAGTTCGCATCATGTTTGCGCAGGTAGAGAAGGTGGCCGAACCCACCCCCGAACCCAACGAGTTCATCGAGGTTTTCGACGTGCCGCTTACTAGACTAAGGGATTTTCTGGACCGCAACACATTGCCCATAGGAACGCGTACCCAATTGGTTCTTGAAATGTATGCAGCCTGCATCCCGCAAGAGAGCTAGAACAACCAATCCACCAGTTCGGTACGCCTTAGCACGTTTGCGCACGGCCGCATTACACCGGCGCTTTTGCGGGCACGTTGAAATGCGTATCGGCAGATAGCGCTAGTTGTTAGCAGGGGCATCCTCAGGCGTGCGGTTAGTCACGGTAACCTGGATGCCTTCCAGCACATCAAGGGCTTTTTCGTGCAAAACGGGATCCGAGGACGCCGTGCATGACGCATCCACGATGATAGGGACGTTGGGACATGCCGTACGCGCGATAACGGCATTGGAGAGCACGCAGATATTGGAAACAAGCCCCACCAGCTCGATGCTGGCAAACGGCTCAACGCCCAAGCCCGTTGCAATGTCCTGGGCCTTATGCAGACGCATGAACAGCTCCGATGAGCCAAACGTGGGCTTTAAGAACACCTCGTCGGCATCGAGGATCGTCAATGCCGTCGCGCCGTAGAGCTCGAAACCTTCTGTTCCCTCAATGCAGTGCGGGATGGGCAGATTCTTGCCTTCCTGGGTGCTCAAATAATCTTTGTGGTGCGTATCCATCGTGAAGCAAACCAGGTCACCCGATGCGCGGTACTCCTCGATTTTGTTCACGATTCTATCGTCGAGCAGCTCGGCGCCTTCAAAGCCAAGGGCACCGTCCACAAAATCGTTCTGGTAATCAACGACAATCAATAAGCGCTTCATGATGATTACTCCTTGGATGCGCCTGCAAGCACATCAAGCGCCGCACGATAGCCGCCTGAGCCGTAGCCCAAGCATTTTGAAACACGGGCAATGGTGGTGGCAGATGCACCCGTTGCCTCTTCTATTGCCGCATACGACTTGCCCTCGTCGAGCATGCGCGCCACGGTAAGCCGCTGCGAAGTCTCTTTTATTTCGCGAATGGTAAACAAATCCTCGAACAAGGCAAACAGGGTTTCCTTGTCGTCGATTGCCGCCAAAACCTCTAACAGGTTCTCTACGTCTTTGCTACGAAGCTCAGCCATAATTACTCGCTTGCCTCTTCATCGAAATGCCTCAGCAATCCGAACTCTATTGAATCAACCAAGGCGTTCCACGATGCCTCGATGATATTCTCGGAGACGCCAATTGTACCCCAGCTGCCATGCTCGTCGCGCGTGGTAATGACAACGCGCGTAATAGCGTTGGTGCCGGTGCTCTCATCAAGAATGCGCACCTTGTAGTCCACCAGTTCCATATCCTCAATTTGAGGATAGAAGCGCTCCAAGGCCATGCGCATGGCGTTGTCCAGCGCCCCAACCGGGCCTCCCCCTTCGCCCGTGGCAACGAAACGGTGATCAAGCGGGCCATCGGGAACGTGTATCTTGATGGTTGCCTCGCTCATGGCGTCTTTTGCCAGCGCGCCTTGGTCTTCGCGATCGTCCACAATCACGCGGAAGCTCTCAAGCGTGAACATGGGCTCGTAATCGCCCAGATGACGCCTGATGAGCAGCGCCAACGATCCGTCGGCCACTTCGTAGGAATAGCCCGCCGCCTCACGGCGCTTCACTTCGTCCAAAATGCGCTGCGTAACCTCGGCAGAAGGGTCGAGCTCGATACCTAGCGAATGGGCTTTTGACACGAGCGAGGCCTTGCCGGCCAAAGCGCTCACCACCATGCGCGGATGGTTGCCCACCGCAGAAGGATCTTCGTGCTCGTAGGCCTTCGGAACGCGCGCGATGGCGCTGGCATGCAGCCCGCCTTTGTGCGCGAACGCGGAAGAGCCCACGTAGGGCGCATGCGCGTAAAGCG
>JAZQAV010000007.1:0-38338 GCA_045545435.1 Eggerthellaceae bacterium
AGACCGCTTGGCCTCCGACTTCATCGTCATGGGCAAGCCCATGAAGGAGTGGCTGCGCTTCGCCATGGCCTGGTGGCACACCCTGGGCCAGGCCAGCGCCGACCCCTTCGGCGGACAGACACGCAGCTACGCCTGGGACACCGCCGCCGACCCCATACAGCGCGCCAAAGACAAGATGGATGCCGGCTTCGAGCTGATGGACAAGCTGGGCATCCACTACTTCTGCTTCCACGATGTGGACCTCGTCGAAGAAGGCCCGACGGTGGATGAATACGAGGAGCGTATGCGCATCATCACCGACTACGCGCTGGAGAAGATGCGCCAGTATCCCGACATCCACTGCCTCTGGGGCACCGCCAATGTGTTCGGCCACAAGCGCTACATGAACGGCGCCGCCACCAACCCCGACTTCGACGTTGTGGCACGTGCCGTTGTGCAGATCAAGAACAGCATCGACGCCACCATCAAACTCGGCGGCCAGAACTATGTGTTCTGGGGCGGCCGCGAGGGCTACATGAGCCTGCTCAACACCGACCAGCGCCGCGAGAAAGAGCATCTGGCCATGATGCTCGGCAAGGCTCGCGACTATGGCCGCGCCCATGGTTTCAAGGGCACCTTCCTCATCGAGCCCAAACCCATGGAGCCCACCAAGCATCAGTATGACACCGACACCGAGACTGTCATCGGTTTTCTCCGTGCCCACGCACTGGATAAGGATTTCAAGATCAACATCGAGGTGAACCACGCCACCTTGGCCGGTCACACCTTCGAGCACGAACTGGCTTGCGCCGTGGATGCAGGCATGTTGGGCAGCATCGACGCCAACCGCGGCGACGCACAGAACGGATGGGACACCGACCAGTTCCCCATCGACAATTACGAGTTGACGCAGGCGTGGCTCGAAATACTCCGCGGCGGCGGATTCACCACCGGCGGCACCAACTTCGACGCCAAGCTGCGGCGCAACAGCACCGACCCCGAAGACATCTTCATCGCCCACATCAGCGGCATGGACGCCATGGCCCGCGCTTTGCTCAACGCCGCCGACCTGCTTGAACACAGCGAACTGCCGGCCATGAAGAAAGCACGCTACGCCTCGTTCGACAGCGGCATCGGTCGCGACTTCGAAGAGGGGAAACTCAGCTTTGAACAGATCTACGAATACGGACGCCAGATAGGCGAACCGGCGATGACCAGCGGAAAACAGGAAAAATACGAGGCCATCGTGTCAATCTATGCCAAATAATCAGACTGGGAAAGCATGAAGACTATACTCATCGTACTCGCCATAGCCATCGGCACCATAGCCCTGCTGATGGCATCGCTGGGGCTGAAGATGCTTCTTCATAAAGAGAAAGAGTTCCACCGTCCGTGCGCCAACGCCGACCCAACCACCGGACGCTGCCAACACTGCACATGCGGGCGCTTCAAGGACGACGGCGAAAAATAAATTTTGCCATATCGCCAAAAAGTAGTACTTTTGCACCCGCTTTGGCATTGGAGAGATGGCAGAGTGGTCGATTGCGGCGGTCTTGAAAACCGTTGACCTGCGAGGGTCCGGGGGTTCGAATCCCTCTCTCTCCGCAACCGTGGCAACAAATCAATAAGTTGCGAAGCAAAAACCCAAAAAGCGACCCGAAAATCACAATTCGGGTCGCTTTTTTATAGAATTAGGCTGGTTGGTTCACTGTCGGCGGTCTCGTTTCAGTCCAATGTATATGCCGAAACAAACCAGCGCAAAGGATGTAATCAATGCCAACCACCACACAAACCCGTTGGGTGGTTTGCCGGTGATGGCCGTCTCACCTCTGCAAACTGCGCCGGTGTCGGCCTGGCTGACCGCCTCTGCGGTCGTGTCGGCATCTGTAACAATCAACGCCGTGCCAACCGCCGTTTCGTTGGTCGTTTTTGAGTGGCTTGCCGTGATGCTTTTCACTCTCGGCAAAACTACATCGTGCGTCTTGGTTTGTGTGCTGGCGGCTGTGTCGCCGTTGAGCATGTCAACCAGCGTTTGCAACACTTCGGGCGTTATCTGCGTTGTGTCGCTTGCGTCGAACTCTATCTGTAGTTGCGACCACTCTGTGCTTCCATTGCTGGTGGAGTCGGTTACAATGGCCAAATCGGTACGGCTTGCATTATACCGTTGTTCATTTTTCCGGCTGCTTGTTATGCGGCGCGTGTTGCAGGCTTGCAGTACAACACACGTTGCAATCAGCATTGCCAACAATCGGAATGTGCGTGTTTTCATAGTCCAAGGTCTTTAGCTGTCAACAACGGGTAATTGATGGTACCTCTTACTTTCTTGCGAATTTGGTGCCGGTTATAGCCTTGCCGCTTCCAGCTGACGTGTATCCACTGCGGCAAAAGGTCATTAGTTCCCACGTTTTCAAAAATAACCTGGTCGAAGTTGCCAAGCTGTACAATTAGTTTGCCAATCTCGAAATTCCCCTCTGCTCCAGCGTCGACCCAAATGTCGGCGGCTTCGCCTTGCGTGTGCTGGCTGGTCAAACTGCTGCCTGGAATTGATTTGTTCACGGCTGGGCATCTGTAACCGCTGCTGACATGTACGGGCTTTCCGTATTTTTCGCGCAAAGGGTCAAGCACGGCGGCTACCAGTGCAATAAGGTTGTCTTCAATTTCTCTGTTGGCACCGTTCCAAATCTTTTTTTCAATGGCGGTATCACTCTTGATCAGTTCGGAAATTGTGAAATGTCTCATTTTTTAGCATGTTAGTAGGTAAATTATTAGGTGAATAATTGTTGCGGCAATGCCGCCAATCAACCCTGCCAGGCAATCGAGCCAATCCCATGCCGACCAATCCCATTTGCGAATTGGCACATGGTCGCCGTTATAGTGGTGAACGTCTTTGAACTCCATTGCAAACGACACGGCAACGGCAACGTACAACACAATGAAAAAGTGCTGCCAGGTGATTGTGCCATAAAGCACCCACAACATCGAAAACGTCAATGCCGCAACTATGGCAATGCCAATAAGGTGCTTGAGTCTGTTACTTTCAAATAACCATTTCATGTTCTTACTTGTTTTTCTTGTTAATAAAAAAGAAAGTAGATAATTGTGTGTTAATCGTTTATAGTTCTTTTCTTGTAATCTTTTGTGCAAAACCTTGTATTTTCTGCCACTTTTTACAAGATAGGAATTAATAACCGCTGGGGGGTGTTCTGTCGGGGCAACCTCTCTTCTCGCAAAGTTTGGGCGTGTTGGCTGCAAGCTGCACTTTCAACGAGGTTATTTCCTCTTGCTGGGCATTGTATTTGTCGCGCCAGTTGCCAATGTCAATGTACCGTTCATCGACTTGGCGTGTCAATTCGGCAATGCGTTGGTCTTTTTCGTGGTTGGCTTCCTGGCGTTCCTCGGCAAGTTCTTTCCACGCGTCGGCAGCGGCTTTCATGTTGGCAATCTCGGTGGCCTTTGCATCGGCAACGGCCTTGCGTGCCTCTGCAATGGCTTTTTGCGCGTCTGCATCAGCCTTTCTGCGTACCTGCGGAATGGTAATAACTGTTATCAGCCCACCGCCGGTTACAATGCCAATGATAATGTTCAACCAATCTAATGTCATGGTGCAAGCCTTTTATTTGTCAGTTACTCGGTTGTTTCTATGTCGTGCGGCTCCTCTTCGGGCGCGTCGATGTACGTCCAGGACTGCACAATTTTTGTTTTTGCCTTGTTCATTGCGTAAGAAGCAATGGCCACTTTGCCCTCTCGGTCTTCGGGGTCATGCTCTTCAAGCGGCAAGTAACCGGCGGCGCGGTACTGCTCTTCTGTCGGGTTGTTGATGGTTTTCCCGTCGTGTTCAATGGAACCAGGGTAGTTTTGGGGTACGTAAAGTACGCCGTTTGTGATTTTTCCGAATTTCTGCATAATTTTGTATTTTTAATTGTTAATTTCTGTTATGCTGCCAGTCTGTACCGTTGCTTTATGTCTCGGTATGCAGAATGGTAGAATGCTTTTGTGGTGTAATTTTTACGAATAGCAATTTTTGTGTAGTCTTCTGCCGGTTCAAAAATGGCGCGCAACGGCGACGCTTCAATCATATTGCACATTCGCCTACGTAACTTGTATGCCGACATGTGTCGCAACATACCAAGGTACGAATTTACGGTTGACAAAATCTGTTCTTTGTGCAATAGAACAAATGAAAAGTCGCTATTTGTCCGCCTTATGGTGCGTTCCATATACCACACAATGTTGTGGTAAATTCTATCGCTCGGCAAAATTCTGTTGAAACGCAACTTGTAGCCCAGCATTTCAACGCCTTTTGAATAATGTTGGAAGTATCGCTTTTTCGGGTGTAGGGTCAACCCCTGCATATTGTAGTAGTTTTCAATTCTCCAAAGGTCTTCTTTTAGCCATTTGACCTTGTCTACAACAGGTGTTGCCGTGTCGTCCGTGTAATGCACGGGCATATACCCCAGTGATATAATGTAAATAATTATGCCGGTTGTCTTAATCAGTCCAGCTGTCTGCGATGTCCAATCGCCTATTGGTACACCTCTGTAATATGGCTGGTTGTACAAGCTCTTTTTGGGGTCAAGCAATGCGCGTTCCGTCGGGTGCGCCATATCGCGGAGGTGATCTTTGGTTGCTGCAAGGTATATTTGCCGCGTCAAATATTTCATTAAGTCAAGCAACGGGCTGTCGGCCATGTGCTTTTCAATGAATGCCGTTATAGTGTCGCAAAGGTCTTTGCAGTCAAGCGACATAAAGAATGCTTGTATGTCCACTTTGGCAATCCAGCAATCCGCCGTGTAGCCCTGTGAAGCTATATAGATATAGTCTTGAAGCTGTAATATGGCACGCAAAGAGCCTTTGCCGCGTCTGCAACTGTAGCTGTCGGGGTGGTATAGGTATTGTTCAAGTAGTGGTTGAAGCGTAAGAATGTAGAATGTCTGCACAACTCGCTTGCTGGCACACGCACACACTATTTCGCGCACTCGCGGTTCAAAAATAATGTGCGCTGTGCTTTCTGTCGGCATCAACTCAAAGTTGTTCACCTGGTGGGTCAGTAAAACCAGCCGTTCAATGCGGTGCAACCTAAAGTGAACGTATGTGGGCTTGTTATGCTTGCCTTTGGCCGCTATCATGGAAATAACCAACCAATAGGAAAGCGGCACCAGGTAGCTACCAAGGTTTGAATTGTCGTACTGGTCATAATCGAGGACGGGACGGCATCGGAAGTTACCGTTGTAACGGTTGTTGTTGTTGAAACAGCCGTTGTTACCGTTGAAGTACCACGTGTTGTTGCCGTTGTAGTCAGCGGAAGAACCCCTTGGCTTGCCTATGTTCGGTGCGTTGCCTGTCGGCTCACCGGCTGGCATTGCTCCTAATTGACTCATTATTACTTTTTCCATTTCACAATAAGTTAGGCATCCTTATAATCAGCAGATGCACTCCCCGTTCCAAAGTTCGGGGATTCCGACCCGCTTGCGCTTTTTGTCAGCGAGTTAATCAACCTTGATAGCCCATCCCGTATGCCGTCAATCTTTTCGGCGCAATCTTCCCACTCTTTTTCACTCATTACATTGAAGTTGTCGTGTATCATTATATCCATGTTGCTTTCCACAATCGAAAGTTCGGTTATGGCACGGCTATAGTGGTACAACTTTTCGTTACGCAACCTGGCTTGAAGTTCAAACGCCGTAATTATTTCATTCTTCGCCGCCGTAATATGCTGCCGAAATTCATTGACCAAGGTGTAACGGTACGACCTCTTCCATTGGTCGCAACGTGTGTACGCCCATATTTCAAGCTGTATAGCTTTATTTACAACGGGCGCGTCAAGTGATTTCGGTCTTTTTCTTATCATGGTGGGCTTTTCGTTTGGGGTCAACCGCACGCCCCGTAGGGCGTGCGGAAAAGAATTAATAATTTAATTAAGAAAGCGGTAAAGCGAGGACGGGACGGCATCGGAAGTAACCGTAGCAACGGTTGTAGTAGCTGAAACAGCCGTAGCCACCGAGGAAGAACCACGTGTAGTAGCCGTGGTAGTCAGCGGAAGAACCCCTATGCGTTGCGTTGTCAAGCATAAGTTTGTCGGTAATGGAGGCAATGCCCAGCGTGCTGTTTACGGTGGCCATAATGTCGTCGCGCAAGAATAACCCAATGTCTGCCGGTTCGGGGTGATAATACGTACCAGCGGCAAAACCCTCGCTGTCGGCAACACCGTATATGTGGGCGTTGTATTCGGGTGGGTATGCCGGTATGATTACGTAGTCGTACGTTACGTTCATGCAGTCAGCTTTCACATCGGTTTGGTTCTTGCCTTTACCAAGCATGGTGTACGTAATACCGCTGGCTGCATCAATCTTCATGCAGTGCGACATTAGGTAGGCATCATATTGGTTTGTCATTTGCCCATACCACGCTTCATACTGCGCTTTCATCGCGCTAAAGTTGAAAACGTCGCCGTGAATGGTTACATTGTCGTTGCCGTGGAAGAGGTTGTAATAGTACGCCTGCATATAGAGGTGTTCGTTGTCACTACCGCTGTAGTTCTGCACATCGGCTTCAAACTCGGCCTTGGTCATAACAGCGGCGTGTGTACCCTGTGAGCCACCCTCGCCGTCGTCAATATAACTGCTGCTGCCGTTGGCACTCGCCCACGATTTCCACTTGGCAAAGTTAATGCCGGTGCGGTATGAATAATCAAACCCGTCATTGCCAATACAGGCTGAATTTGCCCCCACAAGTCCTTTGCCAGTCAATATGCTGCTGGCTGCGGCACCTCTAAAGTTGTGGTGCGCATTCCCGAG
Organism: Eggerthellaceae bacterium; assembly: GCA_045545435.1. Lineage (GTDB taxonomy): Bacteria > Actinomycetota > Coriobacteriia > Coriobacteriales > Eggerthellaceae > UMGS1502. Next base: position 6,774 of record JAZQAV010000007.1, read on the forward strand.
CAAGGTGTAACCGGCATTAGGGTTGAATGTGCCGCCAACGCTTGGGGCTGCTGGGTTGAGGGAACGATAGAAAGCGTACTTGCTGCAATCAATCACGGTGCAATTAGAACTGGCTGTAACGGTCAGTGTGTTTGCCCCGTAACCGCCAACCATCAATCCAACACCCTTGCCATCAGCAAGCGCGGCAAATGTGTTGTACGATTTGTTAAGCGCGGTGAACTTGGCAACAATGGCCGTCATTGCCTCGTTTGCCGCCCAAGAAACGCTTGCTGGGCTGGCCGACGTTCCTATTGCCCAGGATGCTTCACCGGCAATCGAATAGAACGATATACTACCGGCCTTGGTGTTGTCAATCTCAATACGGTAGTAACAGCCGGTCGCGGCTACCGTGTCGGAATAAACACCGTTACCCAGCATTGCATCGTTCTTTGCCACGAAACGGGCTGTGCCGCCCGCGGTTCCAATATAGGTGTCGTGGTTGGTTTCGTAGCGTTTTGTGTCGTAGTTGGCAAGCACAGCGGCAATGGCGTTTTTTTTGACAATCACATACAAACGGGTGAACTTGTCGTAAAAAGCCATATCGCCCACGGCCAGGTTGTCAGCTGCCAACGGCTTCATGCGTGGGTCAGCTGGCGCGGACAGAATATCGGCAACGGAGCCAATGTATTGCACTTCGTCGGCATCCCACGGCGTGTTTTCTTCGTGGGCTGTAGTGAAGCGGTACACAACACCGCCTTTCAGTACATATTTACCAACAGGATAACTGTTGGTTTCGCGGAAATTCTTAATTCCCAGGGCGGCAAGTCCGCTGTTGTCGCGGACACTCCCCATTCCTATAAGTAAACCCATAATTTCTGTGTGTTTAGCACCCCCATTTAAGGTTAGGCGCGGTTAGTACATTGTTTTGCTTGATCTCGCGGACAATTTCGGGGTTCCATCCGGTGCCAAACACCGTTTCAATGTAGGTGCCTGGCTCCATATCCCACAAATTGACTTCCAGCGTAACGGGGTCTTCGCCGTCGTTCTTAACATTGAACGGAACACCATCGACGCGGAAATTCCCCGTGTCAAGGTTGGCAATCACACCCATTTTTGAAATTTGCGCGGAAACTGCCGCGCCCATTCTCGTTGTGTTTCCCATTGTATTGAATTTTTGTGCAAAAGTACAACTTTTGCGGATTATTATAATACGTTTTTGGTTTAAGTTTTTGAATAGTTATTAAGTTAGGCGGTTTGGTATGCCAATACCTTGTGGGTCTACGGCGCATTGCTCAACTTGTTGCAATGGATTCCAGGTACATCTTCCAATGCCGAGTTCGTTAACGGTTCCCGTATCGCTGGACTGGTTAATCAAATTGCGCTGTAACAACTGTTTTCGCATGGTGTTAAAATTGTTTTGAATTGAAAGCAGTATTTCATTTGCAGAATAGATACTGTCTATCAACTCGTTAATTTTGCCCATGTGTGTGCTGCGCCCATTCTCCAGCTGCGCCGCACGGTATAACAAACCGCCCGTGTCCTGGGCATCTTCGCCAACCTTGTCTATGAGGTCGCCTACTTTGTAACGCAAACCGTAACCAAGTTGCGCCCCAATTATGGCAAGCAATGTGGATTTTACCCCTGTATCGTCTTTAATGGAAAGCGTGCCGGTGTCCGACCCTGTAATGAAATTGCGAATTGCACGCGCCGACTCTATTTCTTCTGCAAGCGTGAAGCTGCTGTTGCCGTTACGTGATACCATTCTGCCGCCGGAAATGGGTTGTTCGGTGGCTTGCGTAGCCATCGTAAATGTGCGTTCTTTATTGGTATCTACAGCACTGGCCATTCCGAGGTACACCACATTTTCTTTGTCAATGATTTGCTCATCATTGCAAATTACTTTTCTTTCGTCGCTGTCAAAGTATAGGTAATATGATTTTTGTGGGTCTATGCCAGCTTCTTTGTAGTCTTTTGAAATCTCCGTGGCTTCAATTTGGAAAGCGTCATTGCTCAAAAATGAATTAATGTAAATGCCATTTGAAACTGTTATTTTTATACCATCCTCACGTGAAGCAATAACCGGCGTGAACCGCTCAAAGTTTACCAGTGCGTCAAGGTTAAGTTTGTTGCGCGGTATTCCACCGGCCAACTTTTCGGCTGTTACCGCGTCGGCTGCAATCTTACTGGCGATAATTGCATTGTTGGCAATCTTCGCACTCGTTACAGCATTGCCGTTAAGCATACGGGTGGCAATGGCGTTGTCGGGTATAATTACAGGCCGCAATTTGTTGTCGTCGTCAATAATCATACCGATTCTAACCGTGTTGTCGTTTCCAATGCCGTATGCCTGGCGCGATATGGCTGCTTGGTTGGCATCTGCCGCCAATCGTGAAACATCTGTTAAGCCCAACCGTTCAAACAACCCAGGTATGACACGTGTGCGCCGCCGCCAATTATATTTCGCGCGGTGAGTGTCCGTCTCTGCAATTTTCAATGTATAGGCATACGCCCGTGTAAGGTCGCGTGTGAATTGGGTAATTCGGAACTCCTTTTGCACAAACCCCATTTCGGCATCTGTAATCTTTATTTTGTCGCCAATGTGGAAGACAACCCCGTCCGTAATGCCCAAATCGGCTGCAAGCCTCTTTACAAATTGCTGGTCGAGGTTCATGGTGTATTCAATAGCTGGTGCGCAATGCTTTTCATACCATCCTTGGGCGGCTGTCTGCAACTCGTTCTGTGCTGCCGTTACGTATGCGGTTGGCATTACAATGTCGGTGATGATGTATTCGTCGCCAGTGGCAATGCGAAAAGCGTTGTTGTCATGACTTGGGAAAACATAATTGTTCTCGTCAGTTATGGCGTTGATGGTGAATTTGCCAATAATGTTGCCGTCATCGTCTTTCCAGGTGAATGCGGCAATATCAAAGTCATAACCAGCGCACAATCCAGTATTGAAGTGAACCTTTGCGGTTGTACCTGCAATAAGATAGTCGGTATTTCCGCCTGTTTTTTTGTCAAGCTCAAACATGGTGTCGTCAAAAAACACCCTTTCGTTGTCGCTGTCTATTGCGGTAACTTTGCCGATTCTGTTCGGGTAAATTTCTTCAAACACCTTAACACGCTCTATCAGCCCGTAAAGGTTCACGGCGTTAGGCTGCTGAATGTAGCTATTGGCCTTGTTCGGGTTGCTTGTTTGTGTGGTGCCGACAACCTTTCGTGCCAGGCATAAACGCGGCGACTGGCGGCTGTTGAAGTAGCTGTTTGGTATATTGTTGCTGCCACCGTAAAAATAGATACGTGTGCCAAAATCGGGGTCGCTGGTGCCGTTGCGTTGTAGTTCGTAACCGCCACCAATCAACCCGTATGTAAATTCATGGTCAATGCTTCCGCCTATGGTGGGATAGAACTCCAACACATGCGTATTCCCATTGGTGCCGATGGTAAATTCAACTTCCCATTCGCTGCAAATCTGTTGCAGTACATCGAGACAATTAGTGTCTGCGTAACACAGTGTTTTGGTTGCTGTGTTTTCCGGCACATTCCCAACAACCCAGCTGCCGGAACCATAAATGCGCACAATGTTACTAACCAGCAGGGCGGCAAAATCGGCCAGGGTGCCAGTGTAAGCGTCGTTGATTGCGCTGAATGGCATTTGCCATAACGGGTTCAATAGTTTGTATTGTTCGCCCTCAAATGTACAGGTGTACTGGTATCGCCTTTCACCTGTCTTTGTCTCTTTGGGTGGCTCATTCAGCGTGTACACCTTGCCATATATCGCAATGGTATCACCCAAGGCAAACGGCAACGGCGTGGTGGATAGCACCGCCACCGTTGCCGTATCATTGCCGTTTAATTCAATACTCTGTGTGGCACTCGTTATACCCCACACTTCATTGCCTTTGCATTGCAGATTGAACGTGCTGCCGTTTCTGTGTGTTACTGTTAGAATTTTTCCCATACAACAATGCCGTCTGTTTCAAAGTCGGTTACATCTTCAATCACTCCGCTGACGATGGCGTAATAAATGCCGTCGTCGGTGTAGGTGTGCTTTAGCGCGGTTGCATCGGTCGTGTGTTCGCCGTACACGTTATGGGTAAATGTACCGTCGCCCCAGGCAATAGTAAGCACGTTGCCGGTTCCAGCATTCAGTTTAATGCTGTGTTCTTCTCCCTCGATGGAAAGGAAGCGCACGATGCGTTTCACTGGGTCGGGTTCGCGAACTTTCAGTGTGAATGTGGCAACAAATAATCGGTCGTTCCACTTCTTTGACACGTTCAATGCTTCACGCAAATACACTTCGTACACCAGTGGGCGTGTGGGGTGGATATCCACCATTAAGCGTGCCGTGCCGTTACCCTCAAACTGCTTGCAAAAGTCGTTGAACTTCTCTGCGAAGTCAAGTTTGCTAACGCATGGCATCCAGCACTTCAATGTAATGTCGCGTGCTTGCACTCGTTTATCGTCAAGGTCAACAACCTCGCCGTGGTGTCCTGGCCAGTCTTGCGACACCGGCGTTTTCATAGCTGGGCGGTCGAGTAGCCCATCGCTCTCTTGTACATAAATGCCCCATGTGTCTATGAACGGCTTGCCGTTAATCGAATAAATAAGCTGCTTGGTGGTATTGACAATGGCGTTAATTTCTTCGGGGGTGGTTGCAACATCATAAATGCGCACTTCATCAATGCAGCCAACGCCGTTGTCGGTAGCAATGGGCTGGTTAATACCCAAACCTACCAACTGCGACGGCAATGTTATCGTGTCAATTAGCTGGGTGCCGTTGTGCATCTTCACGGTCAACCCCTCTTTCACTACCACCAGGCATACCCACTCATCACGCGAAATGGTGTAGTCGAGTTGCATTTGGTCGTCGGCTTCTACGCCGTACTGCAAAATCAAACCGATACTGCCGCCCGTCTTGATCCAGGCAAGTAGTGTGAAGTCGCCTGTTGGGTCTATCATTGCGCTGGCAATCTCGGCGTGTCCGTCGCCGTCAAACTGAATGGCCTTACCTTGTTTTCCGCTGACAAACGCACACCCCTCAACGGTGGCATTTGTTCGATTCCGCGAAAAGTCATGTGCCGTGGTGCTGCCGTTGGTTTCGTCAAACGGCAAATTCAAAATCAAATTGCAGTCTTCCATGTTAGGCTTTTTTTATTATTATCTGTTTTGGGAAATCGGGTGTGTCTACCATACGGGCGTTGTCGTGCAAGAATACATATACCCGTGCCGTCTCTGCCGGTCGAACCCTCACCGTTGCGTTGTCGTAGGCCGAAACCGTAACAAAAGCACCTTGGCCAGCATTAAGGTTCAATGCGGCATCCTGGCGCATATAGACGCGCCCTCTTTTGTTGTTGCCATACTGAACTTCCCCATTGGCTGCAAGTGCCAAAAAAACTTTCTCTTCATCTACGAAAGTGGCTTTGGTATCAATTGCCACCCAATTATTGCTGAACCCTGCAAAGTGTTCGCGCAAAACCTCTTTAGGTGGGTTGTCGTGTACAATATGCCAGCCTATGTGATCGTGGTACTGTTGCATCATCGTTTCCAGGTCGGGGGCATGGCGTATAATATCCTTGCCAGTGTCGCACAATCCTTTCTGTTTGGCGGCTTTCAGTAGTTGTTTTCTCAATTTGTTCATAATTCGGCGTTGTCAATTATGCCGTAAGCCCGTTGCGTTGTCATACTGGCGTTGGCTTCGGGTGCGGCCAATGTTCGTGTAATACTCATGCGGCGGTAAATGTTTTGCATAATCTCAACGGCTTGTGCGAAACGGGCATCAATGCTGGCCATTCTGTCAAGCTGCTGGCGCATAACATCGAGTTGCGCCTGGTCTATAATACGTGTAGCGTTGGCATGTCCGGCGAGGAGGTCTATACTCTCCTGGCTGGCTCCTTTCAGTGCGCCGCTCAACGTGCCGTCTATATCTTCGGCGTTTGGGAACATGTCATTAAGGGCTGCAAGTCGGTTTCGGAACTCCGTTGTTGCGTTTGCAAAGTCTTCTTCCAGGTTTGACCGCTCTTGTTCATCCAACATACCATCTGCCATTGCTGCTTCAAACGCCTTATACCACTCCGATACAGCGTCGGCGAGGTATTTTGTTTTTAGCATCTCAATGGCTGCGTTTTTCATTAATTTGTTGGCAATCTTGGCAACTTCTTTGTCAATGTCCGCATTGCTCATACCACCGGCAAAAGCATTTACCAGCGCGTTTGTTATTTCGTCCTCAATTTCGGGAATTGTGGTTTGTGTTAAGTCCTCTGCCAAACCCTCATACGCTTGCGTTATCTGCTCTTCAAGGTCTGCTATGTGTTGGAGCTGGGCTTGGTAGTCTTCTTCTGTGTAGTCGCTGGAGCTGCCGTCAATGTCATTGCGTATGGCTCGAAGTTTCTTTCTTTCTTCCGCCAACTCTTCTTCAAGTCCGGCAATGATTTGGTTTTGTAGGTCATACCGCCCACTATTATATGTGCGTGCCAATGCGCTCTGCATTGACTTAATGGCTTGTTCCAGTTCTTTTACCCTCTTTTCTGCTGCCTTTATGGTTTCGGCATTCTCGCGGTTGGCATCATTCCACAGTTTCACGGCGTTTGTTACGAGCTGCACACCGCCCGTTATAGCCTGTAAGTAGTTGCCGCTGGCAATACCGGCTGCAACATCAGTTGCTCCCTGCAACATGCCGCCAATGTCGCTGATGATGCTCTGTGTGGCTTCGTCGGCACCAACGCCCATGTCTGCCAGGCTTTTTGTTATGCTGTTAAATACTTCACCAATGCCGCCGAGGGCGTTTTCCATTCCACCGGCAAATTTGGTGAGGTCGCCGCTGCTCATTGCCTCTTTGAACTCCACAAAGTCATTCTTCATGGCTTCAAATGGGTTCTTTGCGGCTATTTCCTTGCGTATGCCGCGCAATTTCTCAATGATAGCCAGTAGGTCGCTGTCGCTAATATCCGCCGGTATCTCTATTTCTTTTGCCTCAATTTTGGCAATTAGTTCATTAATCTTTGCCACGGTCATATTGTCGGCATCGGAAAGAAATTTGCCCACAATGTCGTTTGCCAGGAACTCTGCTGCCGCTTTGCCAAGGTCTTTTTCAATGCCGCGCAACGCCTCCTGTATAGCGGCTTGCTCTTTTTTAATTTGCTCGATGCGCATTTCATCACCAGCGGCTACTGCTTCACGCATGGCAACTTCAAGTTCACCGCCTCTATTGATCAATACTCGCCTTTTTTCTTCATGCTCGGCGCGTATGGCGGTAATCTTCTCTTCTGCGGTGCGGTACTGCTTGACCAATTCGTCTGCGGCTTGGGCATCGCGTGTGGCTTGTTGCTGGGTAAGAATACCCATTTGTTTTGCAATCATGGCGCGTTGCTGTGCGTCTGTAGTTCCGCTATACTGCGCTTCAAGTTTGGCCATTTCTGCTTGATATCTTTCAAACGCGGTCAAGCGGCTTTCCAGGTAGTCGTAATATTCTTGCTGCGCTTCGCGATACTGGCTTTCCATTTCGTTTGTCAGTTGTTCGCGCTGTTGGTCAAGTTGCTTTCGTTGTTCGTTGTCAAGTTCGCTGCCGTCGTTGGCAAGTTCCTGGCGTTTCCGCTCAACGATTGCCAATTTTTCAAGTAGGGAATTTGCACCGTTTAGCTGGCGGTTCAATTCGCGGTCAAACTCTTCCAATACGGTTGATTTGGTTTCTTCGGCTATGGCATCGTTAAGTGTGGCGAGGTTCTTGCGCTGCGCCTTGGTTCCGTCGCCCACCATTTCGGACATCAGTTTTTCGCGCTGTTTCTTTAGGTAGTCAAGATAACTGTTGCCCTGTTGTAACAGCGTTTGGAACTGCGTTGCGGCGGCTTGCTGTAATATTTCATCAGTGCTGTTACGCCACTTGGCATATTGGGTGTATTGTTGTTTCTGTTTTTCGAGTCGCTCTTTGAACGGGTCTTTGCTGGTGCCTGTGGACTTGCTTTTTGCGCCGGTTATGCCGTCGAGTGTCTTCTGTAATGTCTCAATCTCCTTTTCGGCTGCTTTATAGTCCTTGGGGTCTGTCAATTTCTTTAATGCTTCTTTCTTTTGGCTGATGGCTTGTTCGTACCAGCCAACCATGCCTTGCGTGTACCCCTGCACGGCTTGGATTCCGGCTCGTTTTAGTATCTCGCTGCCGTCCTTTTCGGCTTGCACGGCATCGTCGTACAACCCTTTCATTTGTGCTTCAAGACCTGCAATTTCACCGCGCAATGCACGTGCTTTTCTGCTGTCTGTGCCTTTCTTTATCTCCGCTTCTTCAAGTTCAAGTTGCTTTTCAATAATCTCTTTCGCTTTTTCTGCGGCTTTCTGCTGTAATGCTAATGCCTTTGCCTTTGCTACCTGGGCGGCAACAAAAGCGTCCTTTTGTGAATTAAGCAACCTTTCTGCATCGGCAAGGTTGTTGACTTCAACCCCCAGCTTCTTGAACGCCTCTTTATTATCATCAATAAATTTCTTTTTGGCTTGAACATTTACACCCAATGCGTCATACTCGGCCTGTAGCCTGGTGATTTCTGCTATCGGGTCTTTTGCTCCCTCGGCAATGGTGGCATACAATTCTTCCTGGGCTTTCTTTGCTTCACGGCTGCGTTTGGTCAATGCGCTAATGATACCAACAAGTGCCGATACACCTGCCAAAATCCACCCAATAACGGGGATGCTTTTAATGGCAACACCAACCGCTTTGAATGAAGCGGAAAGCAGAATGTTGGCACGCTGTAACCCTTTTGTTGCAATGGTCTGTGCGCCGGTGGCTGCTGTATTGGCAATCTTGTTTTTAGTGTCTGCGCTGCTGGCTGCTGCTTCAAGCCTCTTTGCGCCGGTTGCTGCTTGGCTTCCACTGGCTGCTGTGCGCTCTGCGGCGGCATTTAATTCTGTTGCGGCGGCGTTCTTTGTTTTCTCGGCGGTGTCCGCTTCCAATGCGGCGTTTCCGCGTTGCATTTCCAACACAAACGCTTCACGCACTTTGTTGAATACGGTAAGTGATGCGGCACTATCTTTGTTCAATGTGTTTGCCACTTGCTGCAAGCCCATTGTAATTGCCATGATGCTTTGCACCTTGACCATTATTTTTTGCAAATCCTCACTTTCCCCAGCAAACAACCCAACTGCACCCTGGGCAACACTGAAAGCACCGGCCACGCCGCCGACGGCTGAAATAACGCCCTGCAAACCGGCATTGTCATGGCTCAAAATCCGTGCTTGTTGTTGAGCGTCGCCCATTGCATCTGTAAGCTGGGCGGCTTGCAACTGCATTTGCTTGAAAGCATCGGTGGCACGTAGGGCATACACGGCTGTTTCTCCGCCGGTCTGCCGCGCCTGTGCTTCCTGCATGGCCATTTCCTGCGTCAGCTGGCGCAACTGCATTCGGAACGATGTTGTGCGACTCTCATTCTTCTGTGTTTCGCTGGCCAACTTGTTAAACGCCTGCTCTTCCTTGCTCAATTCGCCGGTCAGTCTCTCAACCTCTGCCAACACTTCTTTGCGTTGCCGTATCTCTTTGCCTAAAGCATTCTGCCGTGCCGTCAGTGATCTATACTCGGCATCACCAGCGGCGGTTGCTTTGCCGAATGCCGCTGCCGCGTCCTTTCCTACCTGGGTGTATTCGGCTTCAAGACCTTTTAGGGCTGCGCGGTTGGTTTCGCCAACGCTTTCAAGCCGATTCCATGCTTGTTCAATGGTGGCCGCTGCCGTCTGCATGGCATCACCTACACCGGCACTGCCGGACTTGGCTGTGTCTGTGAAGTTTTTTATACTCTCTTTCGCCTCTTCCAACGCGCGGTTTATGCCGTCGGTTTTGCCCAATATCTCAAAATCAAGTGTGCCAATATTCATTGCTAAATCATTGCGTTAATTTGTGCCATCAGTTCATCTGCATTCTCCGCTGTTACTGCCGTGACAATCTTCTTTTGTGTTACGTCGGCTTCGTTGCCGCCCTCATAGTGTGGTAAATCGACCATGATTTTGTGAATGGTAGCCCACGGCAAATTATGGTTCAGCTCCCACCATGACCAGCCAAAATGTTTGCAAATGGCACCCCGTCGGCCATAGGGGGACTGCATCCCTGTTACTCTACCCGATTCTTCCTCGGACTGGCCGTCGTTTCCGTTTCCGCTGCCATCAATCGAATAGAGTTCATAAAATCCGCAAGGTTGGCGACCGCCAAACATGCTTCGCACAACGAAAACAAGCGTGCCGGTTTTATATGGTGAAACATTATATCTTCCAGGCGTTGCAGCTCGGCATCGTCGTGTATGTATCGTTTGCGGTTTGCATCGTAAATGTTGTATGCCTCACCCAAAACCATTATGGCAACCAGTCGTGCCATGTTGCGTGCTTCAACTATGGTGCTTTTCGCGGCTTCCAGCAACTCGGTATCTTCGGCACCTTTCACTCGGTCAGCGTACCGCTGGAAGTGTACCATGTGTGGTGCCATTCTGTCGAGCACGTTCAATGTGGGCTGCAATACGGTAAATTGCAGTTCCTCGGTCTTCACCCTACTTTTGCAGTCAAACAAGCGGCGTATGCCCTTGGCATGTGTGCGCACATTGCGCGTTACGGTAAAGTGAAACCCCGTATCGCACAGGCGATTTAATTCGCGTTCTTGTAGTTCTAATGTTTCGTCCATGTTTTTTTGTTAAATAAGCCCCACCGCCGAGGGTGGCAATGGGGCTGGCTCGAACTGAAAAATGAAGTACGTTTTGTTACACCTTGAAGAGCTTGAAACGCTTGGTGTTTGCGTTGGTAGGTGCCATAACCCTTGCCACCACATGCACAAGCATGAGTTCGGTCTTGGTGTACGTGCCGCCAAAAGTGGCTGTAATGTCTGCACGGGGAATGGCAATACCAAAACCCTGCTTGGGCGTGACCTTAATGGCGCGTTCAATGCTGGGTACATCGACGGGCGGCTCCCACTGGTCGTTTTCTTGAAGCTCGGAACTGGATTTGCTGGCCGTTCCGCCCATCAGCGTTACCATATCCTCGGGGCTGGGGTTCATAAGATCAAATTCGACCGTTACAGCTCCAGCGCGACGGGAAATCAATACGGGGTCTTCCTGTTCCTCGGCGTTAAACTCGGTGTTTTCCGGCACTTCCATGTTGAGGTTGGCGGAATTTTGGTTTGTCAAACCGAGCTGGGTAAGGTCGCTGTCTGCGGCCATTTCACCACTGCTGGGGATAGCGGCGGTCTTAATGCTCGAAAGTCCGAGTGTGAATACTTTTACCATGTCGTTAATTTTTTAATTGTTACCATTAATCCAATCAATTCGTATGTTGTTGTAGTCTTCGCTGCGCACGTCCTCTGCCATTGCGTTTTCTTGCATGGATGAACAACTGAACCCGTTTGGGTATTCAGCATTATCCAATAGGGAAAGCACAATGTTGGTGAGTCTGCCCATGCGCTCTGTATTCGGCTGTATCTGCTGCACCCCGTCAATGGTGTGCGTCTCTCCTGGCACATGAATGTTAATGTTGGTATAGCCCGATTGTGGGCGGCGGTGGTTTACCCACGGCGTGTTCACAACAATACATTCTTCCGTTTCCCGTCCGTCGCTGCGCTTGCGGTTGTATATGCGACCTTGCAGCATTTCTGTAAGGTTGGTATCTGCCATTAGCATCTGCACAAACATTTCGGTTGCTTCCTCTTTATTCATGGCTATAAATATTAAATCCACAACCGGCAATGCAGCCGTCCACTGTCGAATTTCTTGCAAACACCCTTTGCAACCACTTGGCCATTGCGCAAACCCTCTGCAATGTAAGCGTCCGTTATGACTTGGGGCTGTGTGCGCGTAACAATCACATTGCATCCCTCGTTTACCCTCGGCGTGCCGGTGGGCAACTGAATTAGGGATGCGAAAACAAGCACCTGCCCGTCGGCGGTTGTTACGGTACTGCCCTTGCCGTTGGTTTCCTCTCGGCACAAACCCACATACTGCCAACCGTCGGCACCTGGTTTCACCCATTTGCCGGTGTTATCCTGTACACTCTCGCCCTGCTGGGTGAGCATATACAAGTGTTGTGGGTATTGTGCGAAATTTACCATATATCGGAACGTCCTTTTACTTTTGGCTTGCGCTCCAATGTGTTTTCAATGCCCAGCTCATCGCATATGGCATTGTACCACATTTTCACGGCTTCCATGTTCCATGTAACAGAATAGCCGCCCTCGCTCACGTTGCACATGGGCAATACGGTGGCAAACTCGCGGCAAAGTGCAAGTTTGACGGTGCGCACGTCCACGGTGGCGTTTGCGTCGGGTATCAATTCGGCTTGGTTGGTCAGTATCAGTTCTACATCGTCGGCACTCATATTGACCCGTGCGCCGGTCTTGGTCAGCCATTCTGTGTAAGTCATGGTGTGTTACGAATTGAAAGTAGGGGCGGCGTTGCACCGCCCCACGGGTTGTTTACTTGTTCCAGGTGCTGTTTGCAGAGTCCATAAGGAAGCAACGGGACGAGTTCTTCCAGGCAGGGAACACATTGGCAAAGCCAATGGTATGTTCCGCATACGGGTCTTCCTCGCTGAACTTCTTAATGCAGGTATAGCCGTTCTGCACCTTGTAGACGGCTGCGTTTTTCTTGCGCATTTCCGCCGGTGTCTTGTAGTAGGTGCTGCCGAGTACGGGGCTTTCGCTGAACATAACCACGTTGTCTTCAAACGGGTTTCCGTTGGTGAACTGACCGGCTTCATCCTCAATGGCAATATCCTGGTCGATAATGCCAATCTGCAAACCGTAAAGGTAGGGCAGTTTTTTGAGGGTGGCGTTCACCTGTTCCACACTGGGGCTGGTGGTGATGTCAAGCGCAACAGCAAGGTAGTTGGCGCAAAGGTCTTTAACCTCTTTCGTCTCTGCGAACTTGTTGAACGTGTCAATGTTCATAAAGGCATATTTGAGGTAAATGCCGTGTGCGCGTGCGCTCTTAACCATAGCCTTGAAGTCAACCGAAATGGGTTTTGCCGCTGTGGTAAGGTTCCAGGCGGCGGAGCCGGTTTGGTAACCTTGCAGGTTGTTGGTTTCAAGTTCGCCCAGCTTATAGTCAACGTCGTACTCGGTAACAATACCGCTGTTGTTCTCGGCGGTGAAAGTAACTTTGCCGAGGGAAATCTGCTTGAGGGCAATCCACTCAACGCGGTTGGCAATGCCGTTCCAGCAGAAGCGCATATCTTCTGCCCACGTCTCAACGAGCGTGGTTTGGTCGGGGTTACCTTTTGCCAGGTACAGTGCCACGTCGTAGGCTTCAAGTTCCTCTTCGTCCATAGAACGGGCGATGATTAGCTTGGGAATGTCGCCCGAAATACGCTGCAACGGCTCACGGGTGCGGCGGCGTGCGCTGGCTCCACGTGCCACCACATCGGCGGCAACTCTCATGCCGGTCTGCATTTCGAGGGCTTTCCACTCCAAAGTGCCGTTCTGCTTAATCGGGAACAGCGTGTTGTGGTAATAGGGTTTGAGGTCGAAAGAATGGATCATGGCATCCATATCTTTCTCGGTCAATCCCTGCATCAGTGTTTTTTGCATTGTTTAGTCCTCCTTGTTTTAGATTGTCAAAATGCCTTTCAGCTCATCGGCAACAAAACCAAGTGCCGGTGCGTTGGCGGCACGCAACTGGCCAATGGTTATGGCGTTAGCCGGTCGGTTCTGCAATTGCTCGATGTCGTAACTCTCGCCCAGCAATGCAATGGGCTGGTACTTGAAAGCACCTGCCGTTGCGCCGGTGGTGTTGCCCTGGGCAATCACGGCACCTCTGGCAATGGCCACCCCAAGGGTGGTGCCAATGGTGATGTCGTCGAGGGTTGCATCGGTACTGTTGGGGGCAATGGTGGTAATGGCGTAGGCTTTGCCTTTCTTCACTGCAAACACCACATCGCCGACCTTGAAGTTGTGGCCTTTCTTTACGGTCAGTACGGTTGCATCGTTGGCGGCTGCAATGGCAATCTCGGCGGTCTTGACCACATGGCCATGGTCGTTGCTGTCTTTGCCAACGGGCGTACCCTCTGCAACACGGGACTGCGTAAGGTCTGCGGTGGCAATGTTCAAGCCATTGGGAATGTCAGCCAACTTGTGTGTGAAAGCGCGAATGATGCGCTTTTCGTTCTGTCTTTTAATTATAAGCGACATAATTGTTTACGTTTTAGTTTTTGAATGGGTCAATGCCGCCCAGGTTGTTGCCGCCCGTTTCCTGTTTGTCTTTAATGTAGCTCTCAACGGCGGTTGAAACGCCGTCTTTGTTCACCGTCGGGGTGTAGGGCTTTTCGTTGGCAAGTAGAGAACGGTCTGCTAAATCCTGCATAAATGCAGCATGGTTGTTTTTGGTCAGCTCGGCGAAAGCGTCAAAGTCGGCATCGTCTTTGAAAGTGCGCCCCTCAAATCCGGCCAAAACGGTTTTCTTGTACGTTTCGGGGGTGTCCTTTCCAAACAATGCTTCAATCTTTTCGCGCCGTGCTTTGGCGATGTCGGTAGCCTGCATTGTTGCCACGGTCGATTGCAAGCCTTGTGTGGCTTTGGTGACGGCTTCCTCAATCATCTTTTGAATGTCCTGGGCTGATACGTTCTGCACCTGCTGTGTCTGCTGCTGTTGCTGCTGGCCTTTCTCGGTGAGGTCGTACTTGTCGCGGATGTTGTTCTCGCGCGTCTGCGCTGCCGCGCTGTTTTCCGCGTCTGCAACCCTGCGCCATTCCTTGATGTAGTCGGCCACTTGGTCGGCGGTAAGTTTACCTACAACTGCGGCGGCTTCCTCTTCGGTCGTAACGGTCAGCGAAAGTGAATTTGCCAACTGCTGCAACCCATCTTTTCTTGTGCCTTGAAACTTGGCTTCAAGTAACTCCAAAAGTTTTTTCTTCATGTGGTTTCTTTGTTAAAATTCGTTGCAAAAGTACGCATTATTTTAATACGTTGTATGGTAATACGGGGGTGAGTTATTGAAAAGTTATTGAAATTTTATCTTCGCCGAAAATCACACGGACACACAATGTTATGGTTTTGAGGGCGTTGTTATCTTCAAAATAAATTTTGTGGTTTCAAAAAATGTTTGTACTTTTGCAGTCGCAAATAATATAATATTATGGCACACAATAATAAAAAAATCCCTGCGCCGGACTCCGATTGTGCAAAGTGCGAATACTACCATTCCGAATTGCCGGACTCTTGTATTGCCTTTTGCCCTAAACCAATACCGGCTGACATCTTTAATGGGAAGCAGAAACACCGTGAACCAGTAACGGGGCAAGGTGATCCAGGCGTTGTATTCGTACCTAAAGAAGAGTACCGTTACGCATCGTTGTAATTTCACGGTGTTTTAGCGGCATTAGCAAGCTGCTTTAACTCATCAAACCATTGCTTTACTTCCAGCGGCATACCCTCGCCGCCTTTTTCCATATACAATACCATACATTCTGCCAAAAATTCGTCTTTGTCTGTGGTTCCGTATGTGGAAAGCCAACCACATTTTGCTTTGTATTTCGTATATAATGCCGCCCATTTTGTGCGCATGGTTGCTGCCATAGCATCGGCAATGGTATTACTCTTAAAGTACCGCCCGTTAAGTGAGCCTAATAGTATATCGTCGACAACGTGTCCGTATTCGTGTTGCACTGTGTTTCGTAATAGTGTGGCTTCCGAAAGAAAAACATTGTGGCGCGTGAACCCGTTGTTTAGTTGGTCTTCTATGCGGTCAATCTTCTTTTGTATATCAGCCATGATTTTGCTAAGTTGATAATACCTTGCTTTGTTACCGGCTGCATATGCTTGTTTTGCTTGGTCTTCCCAATTTGTATATTCCTTTTTTAGTCTGTCAATGTCTTTTAGTCTGTTGGCTTTCCATTCGCTTGCATTTAACTTGTATGCCTGTGGTATCTGTGTAGTGGCGTTCTTTTTATTGAATACTGACGGGCTTACTTCCATAAGTCCACCATGCGCGTGTGCCAATGCGTTCATTCTTGCGGTTCCGAGTATCGGTATCTGCGGCAAATTCCAGTCGTGTATGTATTGTGCGTATGTGGCGCAAATCTCGCGTGCCGATTCCAGTGGCAATGTGGAAAGTTTTATTGCTTTTGCCACACCGTGCGTTGTAACATATTGCTCTAATTCCGTATATGTCTTTAGCTTCATTATTTCTTGGGCTTGCTGACACATCGGCCTGGGGTCGCCCGTCGGCACAAGGTCTTCGGGTTTTAGCACAATTGGTTGTGGCGTGGGCTGTGGTGCGGTTGTCGGGGTCGTTACTGTGCCGGTAGCTGTTACCGTTGTTATGGTGGTTGGCATGGTGGTGTTGTCGGTAATCCACATTGGCAAAATACCGCCGCCCTTTCGTGCCAAATCAATACGCCCCTGGTTGTCGGTCAGCCAATCAGTAAAGTTCTTTGGCATCGGCACATTTGCGGCACGCTGGTTAATCTTTGCAACGGCTGTGGCTTCCTTACCTGCTCGTTTTGCCTCTCGGTCTGCCTTTCGTGCTTCCAGCAATTCGCGGAACTCCTTTTTGCTGACCATTATCGGTATCATTAGGCAACGGCATTGTGGGTGCCAACCAACCCACTTGAATGTTTTAGGGTAAACCCCTGCCAGTTTGTCGCAAATGTCTGTCAACGGCACCGGCACGCGCTTTCCCTTTACCATTTTCATTGTGGTATGGTTGCCGCTCAACCGTATTTCATACGCCTTTATTAAGGGGTTGTTTTGGTAACTCTCCCATTCCGCTTGCCTATATGCCTGGGTCATTTCGGTGCGTGCCATGCGGAGGGCGTTCTTGTAGCTGCTACGGTAAACGCCTTGCCCTGGGTGGTAGTCTTTGGCCGCGTCGCTGCGTTCAAGTCTGCCGGTGGTCGGGTTGTACACGCTCTTTTCGTATCGGTACGGCTCTTTCAAATAGCCCCTAATCGATTGTGCAATCTCGCTGGGGCTTTTACCCTCTTTCATGCCGTTTTGCACAATGATCTCAATCTCCTTTTTGGCGTTCTGCTGCCAAATTTGTGCGCTGGCTTGAATGCCGCCACGTCGGGCGTTAATGTGCGCCGCTGCACTCTGCCCGTGCGCCCTGCGTTGGTCGGTGGCTGCATCACAAATGGCTGTAACCTCTGCCGTCTGTGCCTTGCCTCTCACGCCCAATGCCTTTATCACATCACCCGTTACGTTGCGTTCACCCTGGCGGTAACATGAACCAATGCCGTTTGCAATCAGCGTTTCGACCTTTTGGGTCATTTGGTGCAACATCTTATCAAGTTTGGCCGCTGCCTGGCGGTTGTCATTCCATGTGAACGTGCCGCCCGACTCAATGGCCTTGCGCACATCGGCAATGTCAATGGCTGCTTTGTAGGTGTCGCCGTACACCTTAACAAGCTGCTTTTCCAGCATTGCCAAATACTTGATAATATTTTGTTGCTGCTTATAGTCCATGTGCTGCTTTCACTTCTGCGATGTAACCTTTGAAAATGTTGCCCAATTCCTTTGCGCTGCCGGTCAACACATCGTAACCGTTTGCCTCAACTGCGGCTGCATACTCGGCACCGCACACAACCACTGCGACAACGCCCTCACTGAAACGCCCTGCAATCTCGTTGGCGAGGTTGCGCCCTGCCGCCTGGCCTTGCGCTGCGCCCTGCCCTGCGTTGCCGTTTTCTGTACCCTCAAAATTCTCTTCAACGAGGGTGCCGTTGTTGTATATGGCAAAACCAATGCTGCCGCGCTGGTAGCCGGTATCATCAATATAGTTTGGCTGGTGTGGCTTGCCTCTCATTTCGGCTGGCGGCTGTGGCAATGAACGTGCCGCAATAACGGTATCACGGCACGCCATTTCCAATGCACTAACAATATCTTCAATGACGGCTTCCACGTCCTCGGTGGCTTTCCGTATCATTTCATCAATACTGAAATTGGCGACTATGTTTACGGCATCACTCATTTACTCGGTCGGTTCCTGGTTGAAGAGGTCAGCCATGCCGCTTGTGGCGTTTTCCTCTTCCTCAATCTGTTCAATTTCCTTGTCAACGTCCTCTGCCCAACCCAGCACCTCAACAGCACGACGGCGGCTTACAAGTTGCTTGTTGCCGGTGGCATTTAATAGCAGGTTCACTGTGCTTTGTTCGTCTTTCAGTGTATAGGGGGTTATTTCCGGCTCAATCGCAAGTGTTTCGCACGCCTCGGAAAAACCAGTATCGCCCTTGTTCATCTTTGCAAGGTAGGCTTGAATGACAGACATTCGTCGCTGCAAATAGTCGTCAAAAATCTCGCATTTGTCCATCACTTTCAAATGCGCGTCCATAAACATGAGTTCCAAGGCAATGCCGGAAACATTCAACCCTTTCACGCTATCAAACGAAATGTCGGGTGTCTGCGTAATCGTATAGATCAAGCGCAAAAGTGTTTCTATTTCCAGCTTTACGCTTTCTGGTGCCTGGCTCCACGTCAAGTAATCTGCGCTACCGTCGTTGTCCATTTCAATGACACTTCCGGCATCGCCTTTCTTGCTCCAGCGCACTATCTCGCCTTTAACAACAATTTTTGGGCTTGCGTGGTAGTCGTTGGTATCTGCAAAATTCGACAACAGCTTTTCAAGTCGGTCAATCAAAATTTGAACATCTGCCCACTCAACTTGTGGCTGTTGTCCGTACACTATGGGAATTTTGCCAATGGGGTTTTTCTTGGGATAACCCTCGGCCATCTCCCAACCCGATTGCTTTTGCTCCCACAAATATATTTTTTCATCCGTGTACGTCTCAAAAAAAGTATGCTTAATGTGATTGCTGTCCTCGGTTGTGAACTGGCGCGAAAAAGCTGTAAGGTCGCCGGTGTCGTCGAAGTATGGGTATAACATATCTCCATTCAGCGGCGAAAGTACCTTGCATCGGAGTTTGAAGCGGCTATTGAACCCGTATTTTTTGTTTGGCCTGTCAACAACATACCACAATTCCGCGCCCTCGGTGCAACTGAAAATCGAACGCGCCACGGTGCGGTTTACGGTGCGCGCCTTTGCATCGTTCAACACCTTTCGGACGGCTTTCAATACGTCGGCTTCGCGGCTCCCGTCTTCAATGTCAACATTGAGGGTAACATTGTTGCCGAAGCAGAAAGATACTGCACGTTTTACAATCAGCTTTTGCAGGGCAACCGCAATCCTCGCCACTTTTTCGCGGCGTTTTCGTGTGGTCTCGCCATCCTTGCTTGTTACAACTTTCATGTCTCTCGCGTCTAAATCCTCATTTGCTGGCGCGTCGTCGTCGTCAACCTTAACCCACTTGTCCTGGCGCAATACGGGGTTCATAACATCGTGTTCCCCTGGATCAAGTTGCGCTTTGTAGGTGTCAATGGCTGGCACGCTTGCGTTGCGGCCATTCATCAGCTCGGTTATAATCTTTGCGTTGTCTGTCTCTTCGGTGAGAAATCCTTTAATGTCCATATTTTTGAATTTTAATGTTTACAAATAATCGCTTGCGTTCTCACGCCGTACGTGTTGTGGTCGCTTCTCAACGGTGCCGGTCAGTGCGTCGGGGGCATCGTCGTGGTCATTCTTGCCGACTTTCATGTAATACTTAATGGCACGGGCAAATTCCGGCCACAACTTTTCCCACCCAACGGGGAAATAGGTAAGGTTCTGCACCTCGGCTGAACGGGTGAATATGCGTGCGGCCTTGTTGTCGCTTTGGTGGAACCACTTAATGCGCGTTGTGTTGTTGCCAATGATGCGGCATTGCTTTTCTACATTACGGGCAAATCCACGACCGCCGTTGTTGCTCTCAATGTTCGCCTCTTCCACCCCGTCTTTGGTTAGCATCTGCGCTGTCTTCGGCTCGGTGTATTCCATTGGCTTTTGCGTAAACAGCACATCTAAAATGTAGTTGCCAAATTCCGTTTCCAGGTAGTCAATGCTGCATAGATAGTCCGTTCCCTCATCGGCTGTGTCTGTGTAGTTCTTAACCTTGCGCCGCTTGGTGTACGGTATCATTTCGTATGTCTTCCACTCGTTTTCATACATCAAACCTGCCGCCGGTTTCGGGTTCTGCAAATATTGGGTGTCGAACACAAACACATTCTTATCACGGAGTTTGTGCAATTCCTCAACCGTGTGTTTGAACGGCCACAATGCTTGTTCCTCTCCGTTTTCGTCGGTGTACAATGCAGGTAGCGACAACACTTCCCATTCGTCCGGCTCCAAATCCATTAAGTAACCGCAAAGGTCGTTTTCGTCCAACCTCTGCATAATGATAACAATGGGCGTGTTGCGGCTGTTCACACGGTTACGGATGGTGGTCTCAAACTTTTGGTTCACTTTTTCACGCAATAGTGCGCTGCGTGCATCGTCGGGCTTGATGGGGTCGTCTATCACAATGGCACCGCCAAATGTGCTTTCGTCTGCAACCGCCGCCGTGAGTTCGTTCAAGCCCTCTTCAAGTGTCTCTTCCTCTTCCTTATCAACCACACCGGCACCAAAGCCGGTAACTTGCCCTGCGCTGCTGACGGCATACATACCGCCGCCCTGCACCGTAAACCACTTGCGGCTGTTGTTGCTGGTCGGCCTGGTGTCGGGGAACAACCGCCCAAATTCGGGCAACTTCAATATGGCTTGCACGCCGCTTGAATTGTCGCGTACCAAATCATCGGAATAGGAGAGGTGTATGAATTTTGCTTTGGGGTTAATTGCCAACCCCTCGGCGATAAAGTGCTTAACTGCCAACTCCGTTTTGCCGTATCGGGGCGGCATATTAATAATTAGGCGTTTGGTCTCGCCTTTCAGCACTTTGTCAAGCGCATTGGCAATGGCCACATGGTGCTGCCCAATGACAAATTTACGCTTATACGCGGCCTTGAAAAAGTACCGCGTAAAGTTCAACGTGCCTTGTAGCACCCATGTTTTTTCAATGTCAATGTCGCGTATCTCCACGGCTTAATACTCTTTATCGAGGCTGTTCCACAACTCTTGCATTTCGCCTTTGGTCAGCACCCGTGCCGGTATCAACTCTTTACCATCCGCGCCGGTCAACTGCATTTGCTGAATGTCGCGCCCATACACATGCTGGCGCAATTTGTCGAGTGTATTGCACTTGCCTTGCTTGGTCTCGATTAGTATTGCCATTGCCAACCCTCGTACATACACGGGGGCTTCAACTTCTTTAGCAAGGTTTGATAGCTCATCAAGCTGCATGGTCAGTAGTGCCGCTTCCCATGTGTTCACCTCTTCTGCTGTCAACTGGGCAAATTTTTTAGCCTTGGTCTTTGGCATCACCTTGGCCAATGTTCCAGGTACGCGGTTTTTGGGTCTTCCTTTGGGGTTGCCGCTCTGTCCTGGCTTGAACTCATGTTGCTTTATGTCTTTCGCGCTCATAGTTGTGCTGTTTTATTCGGTTTTGGCTGCTGTTACCCCTCATCGTTAATGTTCCCGACCTTTATCGGGTCAGTACCCGTTAATGCGGCATAGCGTTTCAATATCACATCACAATAGCAGGGGTCTTTCTCCACCATGTAGCAGGTGCGCCCGATTTGCTCCGCTGCCATCAGCGTTGAACCACTGCCACCGAAAGGGTCAAACACAATATCACCACGGCGGCTGCTATTGCGTATCAGCTTGCCGAGTAGCTTCAGTGGCTTCATGGTTGGGTGTTCCTTGCTTGCCTGGGGTTTGTCTTCGTGTATTACGGTTGTGGGGTTCTTTGCCTCGTCTCGGAGGTCTTTAATGTATGCCAGCAACTCGGCCTTGGTCATACTGTCAAAGTCGGGTAAATCCTCTATCACGGTGCGGTGATTGCGCTCCTTGATAAAGTAGTGACTTGCGCCGTTTTTCCATCCGTATAGTATTGGCTCATGCTGCCATTGATAATCTTGCCTGCCAAGCACAATATTATTCTTCACCCATATTAGTTTCTGTTTGTGCAGGAACCCTGCCGCTTCCATGCTCTCAATAAATGCTATCACCTCACGGCTGGGGTGGAAAATGTATATACTGGCACCCAATTTTGCAACGTGGGCGGCGTTGGTGAATGCCGTTGTTAGAAACTCTTTGAACGCTTCGGGTGACATTGCGTCATTCTCAATGTCCTTTTCAATACGCTTGCCGCCGTCGGCCTTGTTCAACTCGGCGTTCTTATCACCATAGTTCACGTTATAAGGTGGGTCGGTAACAATCAACTCGGCGTTCTTATCACCAAAAAGTGCGGCAATAAGTGTTGGGTCGGTGCTGTCGCCGCATATCAACTTGTGCCGTCCGAGCATAAAGACGTCGCCCTCGCGGTGTTCGCTCTTTGCTGGGGTGTTGCCCTCAACGTCGTAGCCGTCTTCTTCGGCTTCGTCCTCGGTGGAAGCGTCGGTGTCAATTTCCGGCACCTCAATATTGCAAGCGTCAAGCAAAGCGGCATCCCATTCATTTGCCAGGTCTTCGTAATTCCATTCACCAAAACCGGCATTGTCTTTTATGGTGTAGGCGCGGAGTTGCTCAACGGTGGTTTTCGCCGGTAGCACTTTGCATGGGGCTTCCGTGTAGCCCAATTCTTTTAGTGCCTCAAAGCGCATATTGCCGCCAATAATGATGTACTTTTTGCCCTTTTTGTACACCAATAGTTCACGGTATGCCAACATTTCGGGGTTGTCCTCGATGCTCTTTTTAAGCTTGGCAAACGCCGCGTTCTTAATAATACGCGGATTCTTGGGCAAACCCTCAATTTGTCCTTTGTTGCGTTCCAGGTCTGCCAGCGGCAATATAACACTCTGTAATACTTTGGCTTTTTCCATAGGTGCGGTTAAAATAAATCGTCAAATTCACCGGCACCAACAGAATATGCGGAGCCACGTGTGGCTGCTGCTGTGCCGCTGCTGGTATTGCTGCCGCCACGGGTGTTTTCGCTGCCGCTGTCGTACAAATTTTGTTTTACAATCATGGCATTTCGGTTTTAATCGTTAAACTTTTTCGTTGTTATGGCTTCCCACAACTCCTTGTGTCTTACATCGTGGTTGATGGTTTTGTACCGCTCAATAATGGCGGTGTAGACCTCTTCGTACCAGTCGAACAACTCTTTGTTTTCTTCGATGGTGAATTGCTCAACATTACCACTGCTGCGCAAATTCGCGCTGCCCTGGATCACTATGTGCTTACCACCGGCGGTACTGAAATGGGTTGTTTTCGTGTGAATACCTGCAACGGCAAGTTGAAAACGGTTGCCAATGTCGAGGTGTTCATAAATGTACGGTATCAACGCTTGCCGTTCATTGCCGTAAAAATAGGCACTTACAACAAGGTTCAACCGCTCAATATGCCCCGTGCGCATTAAGTGGTACAAACTATCAACATTGTTTTGGTTTAGGATCAATGTGGCAATGGTCATTGTCGGCACTCGGATTTTGTAGGTCATAATATATGCCTCTATGAAGTCGCCGAAAATGAAATCACCCGACACCAGGCAATGCGCACGTTCATACGCACTTCCCAATCTCAATTCCTTTGCCAACTTGACCGCATTGTCGTAGGTGATGTGTTCCTCGGTCATGTTGTACACTTTGGGTTTGGTGTAGCGCGTTTCTGTCGGTGGGGCTGCGTCGGCATCACTCGGCATAAAGTCAAATATGGACGGGTCTATTTCGGGAATTTGTATGTTCCCAAAGTCAACGCCCATATTGTCGCTGTCAGCTTTCAGTTTAATCTTACTTCCCTTTGGCATATCGTTATGTTTGGGCTGCGTTGCGCCTGGCGTTTCCCTTTGTGTTGCTGGGCTTCGCGGCTCCGTTGTCAGTATGCGTGCGTTTCGGCAACTCATCATGGCTGCGTGGCACTTTCCACACTTTCACCAATCAGCAAACCACCAAACCACCGCACGTTTCGAGGCATGGCCTTTCCGCTCTATCTCCCTGCAACCGTCGCCGGTACAATGCGCACGGGCTTTTATTGCAGTCTGTTTCAATATGCAAAAATACAAAAAGGACGCATTATAATAATACGTCCCTGGCAATAACTTTTTGAAAAGTTATTGAACTACCCTTAATATTGGCTTTAGGTAGGTGTTGATAATGGTTTCAAATTCGGGTTCACTCCGACACACGACATACTTGCCGCCGTGCTGCTCTATTAACTGCTGGTAGTGTTTTTGGTGTGCCGTCTGCGTGCTGCCTTTTTCCTCGGTTTTCATTTCGATGGCGAGGTAGTTGTAGGTGCCATTGGGCAACAGCAATATAAGGTCGGGAAAACCGGCACGGGTTCCCATTTTCTTGAACTTCGCCGCCTCTTTCGCGTTGCGCTTCCCACCGTTGGGGCTGTGGTGCAATAGTAACGCCCATTCGGGATATGTGTATGAAAACCAAAACACGCACGCTTCCTGGATCAATGCTTCTAAATCTTTCATTGCGTCCGCTCCTTTCGTTTAGGTTTGAAGTGGCATAGTATTTTGGTGTTGTCAAATATGAACACGCCGCCATAGTCTTTACAGGTGGCGCAAAAACCACGCTGCCCGCATCTGCATGTGGTGTGTCGTTTCCGTGGGCACCGAGGCACGGTGGGTTCAAATTTTATTTCCTGGCTCATATCATTTTTTATGTGTTGCTTTTGGTCTCTGTACTTTGTGGCATCCTTTACCGCTCATAGCGGCGACTGGTATGTATTGACCAGCGGCGCGGCAAACTTTTTGGCTGCTCTGCAATTCCTTGTATCGCTCACAATGGCGACTGCGGCAAAGTATCGGGTTCATCGTCAAATTGAAAACAAAGTTGGTTGTGTAGGGGGGGGACGGCCTTTTGTAATCTTCAAACCTTGGGCATCTTGCGAACACCCACCGGCTGTTGCACCACCGCTGGAGGTCTCTATACACCCGTGGGGCGTGCGCTTTGTCGTATATCATCACGTATGCCCAATAACCCAATTCGCGCAACTTATATATGCGCTCCAGGTCTTGTTCAGGCGTGGTTCCGTGATTCGTCAGTACATAAACGATGGCGTTGTGTGCGTGTGGTTTAGCCCTGCATATTTCCGAAAACATTTTCAACTTCGGCAAAATCTTTTCGCCATCTTCGTATCTGTCCCATGCAAAGTGTACGCCTTTCATTTTAATTCGGCTCAACGCTTCGCATTTTGCCGGTGTCAATAGCCTTGCGTCCAAACCCTGGTTGAAGTCCACCGTTGCGCGGCTGCTTTCAAGTTGCCTTAACAAGTCTTCCCATTCTGCACAAGCTAAAATATTAGGGTCGCAAAGTGTTATTTCTCGCTGCCCTCTCCAAAACTCCTTAAGGTCGGCTACTTTGCGGCTGCATTTGCCCTCTTTTTTGCCGACAATGCAAAAATCGCAACCCCTGGGGCAACCCCTTGTAAGAAAACCGATGGCGGTGTTGTCAATGTTATACAACCCATAGTCGGGGTATGTGTGTTCCACTTCATCGGGCAGTGGTTCGTCGTCTATTGGATTATAGGTTTCGCCACCGGCACCGTGAAGCGCATAGCCCGTGCCACCCCTTATTACTTCGTATGCGTTAATGTACTGCGTAACATCGGGTGTGTCGCTGAATACCTTTGAACAATAGACACGGTCATACCAGGTGCCAACAAACGGGCTGTACCATTCCACGGTGTCGCCCTGGGCTTTGTGCCATGCTGACAACTTCATTAATGCCAGGTTTGGGTAATTGTGGCTGTCAACGTCAATTAGTCCTATCTTTTTCATTGTTGGTGGTGTTTTTGAACAGGTAACATGCCGCCTGGTTGCATTTTATTTTCAACAGCCCGTTGAATGTGCGTTTGCTTTTGCGGACGGCGCAATACTGCCCAATCTTGTTGCTGTGTTCGTTCAATTCCCAACGCTGGCGGTTGCCACATTCTCGGCAAGTGTGGCCGTCGTGCGGCGCGTTTGCCGGTACTCCAAATGTTTTGTCGTATTGCTCATATATGGCGGCTGGGTCGTGGTCAAACAATGTGGGTGTGTCGTTCATGGTTAGAATGGTAATTTATTGCGTGGGTTGTACACGTCTTTGATTATCAGTTTGATTTCGCGGCTGGTTGTTAATCTTGGTCTATAATTACTATACAGCATTTTTGTGTATTCGCGACCGTATTCGCTCAAATCAAGGTAATGCAGCCAGCGTTCAAGTTTCTTTTGTTCTGTCTTTGTTATCATTTTTAATACGTTTTATTGCGGTTGAACTTTCGCTGCCGTCTATCGATTCTTTTGCACAATCGCCACACCAAATGCCATACATTACTATCCGACCATAATCCTTTGTGCGTTCATAGGTGTTTGTGCTGCCGCAATGTGGGCATACAACACCTATTCTTTGCGGTCTAAAAAAATTTAATTTTCTTTCCATTTCGATTGTGGCATCATATTCGGCTTTATTGATGGCGTTGAGGGCTTCTTCTATTTCTTTCGGGTATCTGAATTGAATATTGAACGGTTCGTATGTTACGACAACTATTCTGTCTGCGGTACGCATTATTTTTGCTTTCATTTCGGCAAAATAAGTGGCGATTTCTCGTCGGCGCTCTATTATTTCAAGGATTCGCCATCGGCTTGTTGCGAGTGTGCTTAATGGCATATTGTTCATTTCTCAACCTCCTTTCTCTACTTTTACCACACTTGTTACCTGGGTGGTAATGGTAATGTGCCGGTATTCAATCGGCATAAATTCGTCGTACTCCTTAGCGGACACCTGCACATGCCCATTGAGGCGGTCAATCATACCGCCCTGGGCATCGTATATCTCCGTAAATTTATCGGTTGTTTCTGTAAATACGTCTTGATCTGTCATGGTTCAAAGTTTAATTTGGTTTGTGCTTTCTTGGCTTTTAAGTCTTCTAACTTTTTGCCACTTTTCCACCACTCCCAATATTCCTGTAATGTTTTCAAATCCTTGTCGCGCCAGCCCCCCCCCCTCGTCAAATACTTTTCCAAGTTCTTCATCAATATTGCAAACGCTTTTGGCTGGGTCTGTTCGTAATACTCAATCTGTTCTTTTGAGGCGTATGGGCAGAACATGCAACCAACCCGACCGCTTGTTTCGTAGCATGGGTTTACTGGCAGCTGGTGTTTGGCAATATATACCCAAACATCTGTAATAGTCCATTGTAAAAGTGGGTATATCATTATTTTGTCATTCCCTTTTATACATTGGTGATTAGCTTCCTCAATACCCTCTATTGTGTATGGCTTCGTTCTGTTTTGATGCTCTTTCCTTTTGCTTTTAACATCAACTGGCATGTATTTTTCGCGTTTCTTGCTTTCCTCATGCCGTATGCCGGTTAATACCACATTCCCCTTTCCGCTGTTTTCTTTGAATATCTCACAACACCAGCGGTGAAAAATAGTTGGCAACCCTTTCGTCGATATTAATCTGTAAAGGTTGGGGTGGTGGTGTTCAAACACAACATCGGGATAATACCGCCGTATGAAATACACATTTTCGGGAGGATCGTTGGTGGTTACGCTGTAGTATGCTTTGTATTTTACACCAGCACGTTTTACCAAATCTAATAAAACCTGGCTGTCCTTGCCGCCACTAAACCCCACAAAATAACCGTCAGTGGGGTTCAGTGCCAGTGCCAGGCGTTCACCTCGCCGGATAAGTTCAATGCTGTAATTAATTTTCTCTTGTAGTGTCATTGCTTTGCTCTGTTGGGAATTTCATAAAACATAGCCATATAGTTTTACCCCCCCCAGCCGTTTGTGGCCAAATAGCGGTTGTCGACCTATGGCTTTCAAAACGCTTTTCAATTTTAGTTGGGTTTCTGCCCATTTGAAAACAAGTACGCCGTAATCATCGAGGACACGGAAGCATTCATCTATTCCGCACCTTAATTCTTCTTGCCAGTTGTCAAGTTTTCCGTACCGTTTGTATAGGTTGCTGGCTTTACCTGCCCAAACAAGGTGTGGAGGGTCAAATACAACCAGCTTAAATGATTTGTCGGGGAATGGTATATTTGTGAAATCCCCAATAATATTAGGGTGAACGATGCACGTTTGCCCGTCCGACAATGTACATACCTCGTCCCGTTTATCCATAAAGACAACATTTGGGTTGTCTTTGTCAAACCAAAACATTCTGCTGCCACAACAGGCATCTAAAATTGGCTTTTTCATGCCACCACCTCTAATCTTTCTGCCAGTGCCTCGCATAGACACCGGCTCATATTCACTTCAACGGCATTACCTATGAACTTCTTTTGCTCTGCTTGGGTGCCTTTTAGTACATAGTCTTTGGGGAAACCCATAATGGCTTTCAGTTCGGGAATTTTCAACATGCGCATTTTAATGTCAGTAATACTATACATGGCCATAAACTCTTTAATCTTGCGCGTGGTTGGGCTGTCGGTATCGAATACGGCAATTCCAATGCCCTTTTCCGTCTGTATTAAATACGGCGGCACCTTGTCCATTCGCGCTACCAGGGTGAAGCATGGGTTATCTACCGAGCTGCCGTCGCTGTGATAGGACGGGTTCATCAAAAAGCAATCCGCCGTGACAATGCGTTGTTTGGGTGTAGTAAGTATTGCCGGACTTACATCTTCAACACTGCCCAGCTGACCGCCGCCGCTGTAGTCGTTGGTGATGAAAGTAACCTTTGCCACGCGGTCGTGTGTCGGTATTGTTGGCGAGGGTTCCTCTATCGAAACGGCACCACCATTGCCGTAATAGGTAATTAGCGCGTGGTGATCAATGCAAGTCAGCGTACCGGCTGGGTCTTCAACGCTGGTGTTCTTACTCTTTGGGTCGCCGCTAAATTGCTTGCTTAAGAAGTGGCACTTGGCAAGTCCTATGCGCTGCTGCACGGCAACCGTGGGGCATGGGTTGTTTAATGATGGCGGCGTGTAGTGGCCTTGTTGGTTCATGCTGTTGTATTTCACCAAAAACGATGCTTCACCACCTGCCACAAACTTAATCAACCCTGCGTAAATCCGTTTGAGGGTGTTTTCTTTCAGCGGCTTGGGGCGTTCAAAAATGCTTTTCCCGTCATCGGTAAAGTCCAACACATCTTTGACCGCTTTCCATTTCTTATATTGGCTGGGGAACAACTCGCCTGGAACCGTGCCGCCGTTCTTTGCGTATGTCTGTTGTGGGAATACCAGCGGCAAACCAACACGGGCAAATTGGCCGAAGTAACGCTTGCGGCTTGTGTATGCTCCAAAATCTGCTGCGTTCAACTCTCGCCAATCAAAGTTGTAGCCATAACTCATGACCTCTTTAACCCAGCGCATATAATCGGTGCCATTCAACTTGCTCACGGGCTTACCGTTCTCGTCAAGTGCGCCCCATGCCATAAATTCGACCACATTTTCAATCTGTACATAATCGGGTGTCAGTGCCTCAATGTACCTAAACAGGTGGTCTGCCAGTGTGCGGCTGTCGGCATCGCGCGGCTGACCACCTTTCGCCTTGGAGAAGTTCGTGCATTCCAGGCTTGCCCACAATACAACGTGGGCGGCTGGGTACATCTTCTTGTATTTGGTTAGCTGTGCTACCAGTGGCGACAATTCAAGCGTCCTAATGTCTTCTGTAAAATGCAACGCTTCGGGGTGGTTAGCCAAGTGTGAAGCGATGGCCATTGGATCGTGATTCACACACGCCACAACCTTTGCACACTTCTTATTGTGTAGTTGTGCCAATTCAACGCCCGTGCTGGTGCCACCTGCACCGCAAAAAAGGTCTATGTATAACAGCTTTATTTCGTCTTTCATTTTTCAGTTGTATTGTTGTGTTATTCTTCGTCGTATTGCCAATTTTGCGTTTCGCCGCCCAACTCGGCTTCAATGTCTGCCAGTTCCTTTTCGTGGTACTCATTGGCAAGCATCAATATTTCTTTTCGGGTGTAGTTTTTATATACCGGCGTGCCTCTTTTCTCATGCAGGTACATACGCACGGGGCGGTCTGCCGTATCAGCAAAGTACCCGTAATGCTCTTTCAATTCGGGTAGATTGGATGATACGGTTTCGCCAATATATCTATATACATCTGCGCGGAAACCGTTTGTTTTATCAATCAAAACAACCTTTTGTCCGCGTGTCAGTTGGTTGGTGTTCGTTACTTTTTCCATTTTTCAGTTTGGGTTTAATGAATGCCCACCGTTTCGGGGCGGTGGGCATTCGGGTTAATGTTATTCAATCGGTGTTACATTCTCGCATTCCTCGGCTTCCCATGTGGAACCGTCGGCGTTTGGTCTGTTTAGCAATTCTACGGCCTTTTCAATGGCGGTATCTTCGCTGTCTGCCTCAACCGTGCGAGATACTCTTTTCATAAAGTCAACACGGTATTCCATAACAGTTAGTTTTTGGGTTTCGGCGCGTATGCCTCCGAAAACTCGTTTGGAATAATGATGTTGCAGGAAATCGGGGAGCCGTCAATGGTGGTCAGCTTGTAACCCTCAAGGTCGCTTTTGCCGTCCTCGGCAAGTTCTTTCGCCACTCTCTCGGTAAGATACTTGTTTATCTTCTCGTTGGTTTCTTCCATGTCGCGTGCGCTCACAATAAACGGCCATTCCTGGTTGTATTCGTTTTCGTCGCCGTGCTTTTGCCCGTAGGAAATGCGCACGGTGGTTTTGTAGTAACGCTTCGCGCCGGTCGGCGGCTGGTCTTCTATCGGTTGTGGAACCTCTTGTTGCTCTGTTTCCTCGCCCTCATCGGCTGGCGGCTGCACATCGTCAATGATAATGCAGGTGTCAAAGTTCTTAACAGACACAACCTCATAATGGATTGAATGGTTCAACTCCACCCAATCACGCACAATGGCAATGGCCTTTTCCGCGCTGGCGGCATGGGTCAGTATCTTTTGCCGTGTTTTGCCGTGAACCTCGCAAAGTTTCACAACCCAAAGTTGGTTTGCCCAACCGTCCACAATCACGGCACCCATACGGCTTTGATTACTCAACCAAATTTCCTTTAAGTCGCCGGTCTGTAGGTGGAACAAAATTGTGCTGGTTTCGTCGGCGGTAATCAGTCGACCCTTTTGGTACAACGCCGATGTGCGTTCAACACTCACAATTTCGCCCGTGTCCTGGTCTAAAAAATCCTCGTTCCATACCTTGTAATGTGTCTTTGCAAAGTATTGGAACCCTCGACCGAGGTATTCTTGCAACCCCTCGGCATCGGTAACTTTTACCGTTCTTTCGTCAAAACGTGTATTCATATTGCAGTGTTTTATCTTACATACTTGTTTTTCTCCGCCCAATCGGTGCTGTCTCGGTCAATCTTGGCGTTTTCCTTGGCTTGCTTCACGGCCAGTTCCAGTGCATCGATTACTTCAAGCTGTTCACAGTCGGTTAGGTCGCGCCATTGTACCGACCGACCCATACGATGAAACTTAATGCGCGTTAAGTCATGCTGCACCGTCAATTCAATACCCAGGCGTTGTGCCTTGGCTCGGTGCATATCCCTTGGATTAATAACCACTTTTGCGGCGGTCTCGTTTCCTTTTGTGTTGTCTTCCATGTTTTGTGTATTAACCCAGCCGCCCTAAAGCGGCTGGGGAATGGTTAAGAATTTAATGTTTGAAAGCGGCGAAAGCGAGGACGGGACGGCATCGGAAGGTACCGTCGTAACGGCTGCTGCTGCCGAAACAGCCGTAGCTACCGTGGAAGTACCACGTGTTGTTGCAAGTCGGATCGTAGCCATGTCGTTCTGTGT
>JAZQAV010000008.1:0-7401 GCA_045545435.1 Eggerthellaceae bacterium
GACTTGGGCATCACCTACGATGACGACCTGTTGCGCTTGATGGACGCCTTCAACGAGCTTGATTTTTACGTGAGCAGCGTCGTTATCACGCAATATCGCAACCAGCCCGGCGCCGACGCCTTCCGTGCGCGCCTTGAATCGCTGGGCGTCAAAAGCTATCTGCACTACCCCATTGCCGGCTACCCCTATGCGGTAGACCACATTATTTCCGACGAGGGCTATGGCAAAAACGACTACATCGAAACCACCCGTCCCCTTGTGGTGGTTACGGCTCCGGGCCCTGGTTCGGGTAAAATGGCAACCTGCCTTTCGCAGCTGTACCAAGAGCACAAACGCGGCATCAATGCCGGTTACGCCAAATTTGAGACCTTCCCCATTTGGAACCTCTCGGTTGACCACCCGGTAAACATCGCCTACGAGGCGGCTACGGCCGATTTGGACGACGCCAACGCCATTGACCCCTTCCATTTGGAGGCCTACGGCGAAACCACCACAAACTACAACCGCGACATCGAAATTTACCCGGTGCTCAAAGCCATGATGGACCGCCTGTTTGGGGAAAGCCCCTATAAATCGCCTACCGATATGGGCGTGAACATGGCTGGTTACGCCATCATCGACGACGAGGCGTGCCGCGAGGCATCTAAAAACGAAATCGTGCGCCGCTACTTCAAAGCGCGCGAAGACGTGCTGCGCAACGGAAGCGGCGAGGTTGAAGTGGAGCGCTTGCAGCTTCTGATGAACCGCGTGGGCGTCAACGAAAACTACTCCCCCGCCCGCCAAGCCGCTCTTGCAAAGGCCGAGGAATCAGGTGGGCCGTCAGGTGCCATCGTTATGCCCGACGGCACCGTTATGACCGGAAAAACGTCCACCCTTTTGGGTGCGGCCTCAAGCGTGCTTTTGAACGCCATGAAGTACCAAGCCGGCATCGATGATGACATTTACGTTATTTCGGACTTGGCGCTTGAGCCCATTTGTCGCTTGCGCACCGAGCAGCTGGGGCACACCAACCCCCACCTGCATCCGGGCGAAATGCTCATCGCGCTTTCAACCAGCTCGCTCACGAGCCCTCTTGCGGCACGCGCTATCGAGCATGTTAAAGAGCTTAAGGGCTGCGATGCGTACTTCAGCGTCATCTTGTCCGAAGAGGACGAGCGCTTGTACAAAACGCTGGGCATAAACGTATGCTGCGAGCCTAAGTACGAAATGCACCGCTATTACCACGACTAGCGCAGATTCAATTAAGCATGACCGACAAACGTTTCAGTCGCACGCAGATGGTGCTGGGCGAAGAGGCTATGAACGCCTTGTCGCAGGCGCATGTGGCGGTATTTGGCATTGGCGGCGTGGGCGGCTTCGTGATGGAGGCCCTTGCCCGCAGCGGCATTGGCGCGTTGGACCTTGTTGACAACGACACCATTTCCGAAACAAATATCAATCGCCAGATTATTGCCACCACCTCTACCGTGGGGCGCAAAAAGCTCGAGGTAGCCCGTGAGCGCGTTGCCGACATCAATCCCGCGTGCACGGTAACCACGCATGAATGCTTTTACCTGCCCGCAACCGCAAGCCAGTTCGATCTTGCACGCTACGACTACGTCGTTGACGCCGTTGACACGGTTACCGCAAAGCTATGCCTCATCCAGCAAGCTCAAGAGGCGCACACGCCCATCATTTCATGCATGGGCACAGGAAACAAACTTGACCCCACCCAGCTTCGCGTTGCAAGCATTTACGACACCAGCATTTGCCCCTTGGCAAAGATAATTCGCAAAGAATGCCGCAAGCGCAATATCGCGCCCTTCAAAGTTGTGTACTCAACCGAAGAGGCGTGCACACCGATGGTTGACCCCAACGACCCCCACGCCGAGCAGCCCCCCGTAGGCCGCAGGTCGCTTCCTGGCTCTGCTGCATTTGTACCTGCAGCTGCAGGGCTCGTAATTGCGGCCGAAGTGGTGAAAGACCTTACCGCTGCTTTCCGCGCATAACAAAGGTGCGCATGCCCAAAGCACGCGCACCTTGCTCGTTCTTACCTTCAAATCGCTGTTGCAGGCTGCTTCGAGTGGCCGAGTTTGCTATACCACCGAAGCATCGCAAGCGCGCGATTTATTTGCCGCTAGTTGTACTTGTAGAAGCCCTCGCCCGCATTGATGCCCAGCTTGCCCTCATCAATGTAGCTCTTCAGCATAGCGGCGATCTTGCCCTGAACGCTCTCGGGATCCTTCGCACGCGGGTCCATGATCGAGATGTTGTAAGCGGTGGTAAGACCAACTACGTCAAGGATGCGGAAGGGGCCAGCCGGGGCGCCGGTTGCCAGCATCCAGGTTTTGTCGATGGTCTCAACATCGGCAACACCGGTGGCATACAGCATCTGAGCGGCGCTCAGGAAAGGTACCAGCATGCTGTTCAGAATGTATCCGGGCTGCTCTTTCTTCAGCTGCAGCGGAACCATGCAAATCGCATCGGCGAATTCTACCACCTGCTGGTAAGCTGCGGGGTCGGTTTTGGACTGACCCATAACCTCAGCGGTGTTGTTGGCCCAAATCTCGTTGGCAAAATGCAGCGAGAGGTACTTTTCGGGGCGGCCGGTGTACTCCGCGAAGGTGCTGGGAAGAAGCGTCGAGGAGTTGGTGCACAGGATGGTCTTCTCGGGCATATACTTCGCCAGCTCGGTATAGAAGGCGATCTTTTGCGCCGGGTCTTCAGCGATTGCCTCAATGATCAGATCGGCATCGGAAGCCGCCTCTTCATAGCTGGTAGTGAACGTGATGCTCTCACGCGCCACCTTCGCTTGCTCAATAAGAGCGTCAATTTCCTCCACCGATGCGTCGGCAGCCAAGCCGAAGCCGCGACAATTGGCAGCTGGATTGGTCTTTACCGCTTCAAGCGTCTTCTGGTAGATGCCCATCAAGCGATCGAACTTGGGCAGCGCGCGCTCAATGGACTCTGCCGAGCGTACCCATACCGTTACGTTGAAGCCCTTGAAAGCGCTTTGATAAGCAATCTGGCTTCCCAGTACACCACCGCCAGCAACGGTTACGTTCTTGATATCCATGGTTCGTCCTTTCGGCTCGTTTCGGATTTCCCGAATGATTGTTGATGGCGACAAGATACGAAGGACGGCGGATATATCATAGAGCCACTATTGGCAACAAATTTCAGGTCGGTTTTTTGCTTGTCTTAAGATCGCCGTGCGCAAGTTGTGCTGCGCACCGCACGTACTGTTCACCGCAGCTAAACAACTTGCATGACGTATCGCACCCTAGAAGTACGCCCGCAGGCAACTTATTGCGCACGCAAAAAAGCGCTTCTCTTGATCTATTTGCGCTTTGAATTGGCGGCGTTTGGCTTGCTTATGCGCCAGGTTGCGCGCTTCCCTCAAACGCAGCAATGTCGGAGGCGAAGATATCCTCGAGCACCGCCATTACCTTGCGCATGTTCATATCGGAAACCGCCGCGAAGTTCATAACAATGCTGTTGGCCGTTTGCGCAGAAGGGCGCGCACAGTAATCGGACAGCATGGCAATGCTCACGCCACGCTCGGCCGCCATTTGCTTAACTTCCAAATCGCTTTTACCGGTTCGGATGTGAAACAGCAAGTGCGTTCCCATTTGGCCGCCCACCACTTCGGCAATGGACGAGATCTTGGATTCCGCGAAAGCATCCAGAACAAATTGGCGCCTTCCCCGGTAATAACGCTGCATGCGATTGATGTGGCGCTCGAAATACCCCTCGGATATGAACTTGGCAAGCGCAATTTGCTCGAAGCTCGATACGCTGCACGAGTAAAAGCTCAGGTGCTGGCGATACAGGGTCATGAGCTGCTCGGGCAAAATCATGTACGAGATGCGAATGGAGGGCACCATAGTTTTCGAGAAGGTGTTGAGGTAGATGACGCGCCCCGATTTGTCCTGGGTAATGAGCGGCGGAAGCGCATGCCCCTCATGGCGAATCTCGCTGTCGTAATCATCCTCAATAATGTAGCGGCCAGGCTCTTTGTTAACCCACGCAAGCAGCTCCTCGCGCCTCGTTTGCGACATGACGGTTCCCGAGGGGAAATGGTTTGCCGGCGACACGTGCACGGTATCGGCACGGCCGTTTTCCAACGCGGTCACCGATGCGCCCTGCTCATCAAGGGGAATGTATTCCCACAACGTGCCGTAGCTGCGCGAAACGTCGGCGAATTTCTTATAGCCTGGATCCTCGATGGCAATGATGCGGTGCAGGCCCAAAAGCTGCAGAAGACGCCCGTAGAGGTACTCGGTGCCCGCGCCGATAACTATGAGCGACGGCGAAACGCGTATTCCTTTCGACTCATACAAATAAGCCGAAATGGCGCGGCGAAGTGGCAACATGCCGTTGAAGGGAACCGTTTCCAAAAGCGCGGTATCGTGCTCGGAAAGCACCTGGCGCATCATGCGAGCCCAGGTGTCGAACGGGAAAAGCTCCAAGCTGCATCGATTGGCTCGAAGGTCGAGTGCCGAGGTGTCCGCGTATTCATCTTCTTCGAATGATGGCTTCGCAAAAACCGCATCGCGCATCCCCGCGCGAACTACGAAACCGCTTCCTGGGCGCGCCTCAAGATAGCCTTCGCTTACCAATTGCGCATAGGCACGCTCAACGGTGTTAACGCTTACATCGAGATCAAGGGCCATCGCACGCTTAGAGGGCAAGCGATTTCCTGCCGCCAATGCACCGGAGCGGATGTCATCGCGAATACAATGGTGCAGATAATGGTACTTTGACAGGCCTTTGCGATTCGCCATATCGTAAGACGCCATGCTAAACCTCAAGTCTTCCCGTGCCACCAAACGCGCTCTTTGGGTGAGCGCGCCGCACGAAATCAGATAAAATCAGCTCGATTCGACACGATATAATTATATCAATAGAGCGCCTAATAGAGGGTCAGTTATCGTCAAGAGCACAGCTTACACAGAGCTCGACCCGTTTTCAATTCAAGCGGAAACACTATGGAAATACGCTTGAAACAATTGCGACAAACGGTTTTGGCTACTTGTCTTGCTGGTTGTCCTCGGGAATCGAGATGGCATAGTGCACGCACAAATCGGGGTAGCCTCCCACCGGCATCCATCCCTTAATTTTTCGTTCGCCAAAGCGTTGCACTTGCGACTGCCCCGTTTTGAACATCGCCGCCAGTTTGCAACCGCGATGAGTTTGAGGTGCACGAACGGTTGAACAGGTGCATCCTTCGTAAAACCCGCCTGCAACCGCCGGCTCATTCACGGCCAAAACGGTGTGATCGGGCAGCGTTAAACGCGCAGGCCCGGGAAACGCGTCCCACATGCGATGAAACTCATCGACCGCCTCGCGATAGCGCTCGGGAACCTCAAAAACAGTTTCTGACATTGCCTACCTCCAAAACAGCCGCGCGCAACGCCCCTGCTAAGCGCCAACGGCAACGGTGAAAACTCATGCCGCACATTTTTCATGATACCCCGTTATGGCGCGCGCGAAAGACGTCACATGATAAACTTTAATACGAGGTATTTGATATACAACGTATCAGCAAAGGCGCCATACACGCCAGTTTCTTCGCCCGACCGCGCCTCGCGCGCTATGGCAGAAAGCGAGCACACTATGGAACAAGGTCAAGGATGGGTCTCTATCGATAGCCGCACGTGGCGCTACGAGGAAACAGGTGTGCGTTTCTTCCTGCTTACCGGCGACAATAAGGCACTTCTCATTGACAGCGGAATGACCACCACCAATGCGCTGGACCTCGCCCGCGAGATTACCGGTCTTCCGCTTGCCTTGTTCAACACCCACTGCGATCCCGACCATATTGCAAGCAACGCGCAGTTCGACCAGGTTTTGGTAAGCCCCATGGAACTGGTGCACCCCCTGGCGCCCAAAGACAGCGCGCACATTCGCTTCGTGTGGGACGGTGACGTAATTGATTTGGGCAACCGCGAACTTGAGGCCATTGCTCTTCCCGGGCACACGCCGGGTTCGACCGCGCTTTTGGACCGCGCAAGCGGCATGCTGTTTTCGGGCGATCCCATCCAAAGAAACGGTCGCGTGTACCTGTTTGGCCCCATGCGCAATATCCCTGCGTACATCGCCAGCCTTATCAGACTCAAGCAATGGGAAGGCCGCGTAAGCTCCATCTGGCCAAGCCATGCAGCCTGCCCCATCGATTTCGATGTTATAGACGAACTTATCGCCGGGGCGCAAGCGGTCGAACGCAACGAGGCACCCTACCAGGTTGAAGACGTACGCGGAGCAACGGTGTGGGCATACGATGCCGGCCCTACCATTTTGTTGTGCGACCCGCGCGCATAACACCTACCGCCAGTCGGATCACCCCACAAAAGCAAACTCGCCCGTGCGCCTCACGCAGCGGTACGCATAAATGCCCCCGTTCCAAGGACCTTGCATGAAACTTAAAATCACCCTCATTTGGAATATCGCCATTGTGATAATGGTGGCAATAGCGTGGTGCATGATGGTGTTCTCCGTCCGTGACGGCATGCTCGCATCGCGCGGATTGTACGCCATGAAGTACTTCACCGTACTCTCCAACATGCTTGAGGGAATCGCATCCATTGCATACGCTTGGGCGCTGGTGCGCACTTTGCGCCATGGAAGAACCATCTCGCGCGAGATTCACCTGCTGAAATATGTTTCCGCGGTGGCCGTTGGCCTCACATTTGCCACCGTCATGCTGTTCTTAGGCCCCCTGTACGGCTACGGAGCCATGTTCCGCGGCGCCAACCTTGCCTTCCATTTGCTGGTGCCCGTTGCGGCCATGATAGAGTTTTGCGTGTTCGATATCGATTATCCCCTGCCGCTGAAAACCACGCTTATCGCGTGCATTCCCATGCTGCTTTACGGCATTGCCTACTATGCCAACATCGTTATCAACGGCGTGGGAGAATGGCCTAACACCAACGATTGGTACGGGTTTACGGCAGCCGGCACGCAATGGACGCCCCTCGTGTTCGCAATAATGCTTCTCGCCACCTGGGTTATAGCCGCATTGCTGCGAGTTCTAAACCAACGTATGCGCACCAGGAACTAGCGCAAACCGAATCCCGCCGCCTTCTTATGCGACGTTGGTTTTAGGTGCTAGCTTTTTGCTTGATTCTCCAAAAAACGCCTCGTACCAGCACAAAAAGCAATAGACGTTCCAGATGCGCATCATCTTGAGTTTCGAGCGGCCCTCTTGCGTACTGAAGTCGGCAGCGCGGTGATCATCAAGCATTTTCAACAGGTAATCCGTATTGAAGTACTTCTTGGCAGCAGGGCTGGTAAAGGCTTCTTTGATACGGTTGTAGTACAAATCGGTTTGCAGCCAAACCGTAAGCGGCGTAATGAAGGGCTGTTTGGGCATCATGGCTACCGCCTGCGGGAAGCCAAGATGTCCGGCGGCACGCCTCA
>JAZQAV010000009.1:0-1952 GCA_045545435.1 Eggerthellaceae bacterium
TGGCAGCGATCACGCCCACGGGCACACCCATCTGCCATAGCTTTTCCTCTTTCAGGCACGTTACGGGGCCAATAGCCCCGTAACGTTTTGGCTTGTTGCTAGCCGAAGCTTATCAGATTACCGGCACCTCGTGCAGCCGCCCGGATGGTTTGCCACACGAAACCGAGAGCTTATAGCTCAAGCGCATCGTCTTTGGTGCTGTGCTGGGCTTTGCGAGCCATGCGCAGCAAGAACTCCTGATTGGTTTCGGTTTGCTTAATGGACTTGATGAGCGTATCGGTAGCACGCTCAGTGTTGTTCATGTTCGCCAGAATGCGGCGCACTGCCCAAATGAGAGGCGCGATCTGCGCATCAATGAGCAGCTCCTCTTTACGGGTGCCGCTGGCAACCGCATCGATTGCCGGGAAAATACGGCGGTCGGCAAGGTTTCTATCGAGCTTGAGCTCCATATTGCCCGTGCCCTTGAATTCCTCGAAGATGACCTCGTCCATCTTGGAACCCGTATCAATAAGCGCCGAGGCCAAAATGGTAAGCGAGCCACCGTTTTCGATGTTGCGGGCGGCGCCTAAGAACTTCTTGGGCGGATACAGCGCCGTTGAATCGACACCACCTGACAAAACACGTCCGCTTGCCGGCTGCGCCAAGTTGTACGCGCGCGCCAAACGGGTGATGGAGTCAAGCAGAATCACCACGTCACGTCCGTTTTCAACCAAGCGCTTCGCACGCTCGATCACCATTTCGGCGCAGGCGATATGGTTGTCGGCCGGCATGTCGAACGTCGACGAGATAACCTCACCTTTGATGGACCGCTGCATATCGGTAACCTCTTCGGGGCGTTCGTCGATAAGCAGGCACATGAGGTGAACCTCGGGGTTGTTAGCGCTAATAGAGGCAGCGATATCTTTGAGGATGGTGGTTTTACCGGCTTTCGGCGGCGATACGATAAGACCGCGCTGACCTTTGCCGATGGGTGCAACCAAATCGATCACGCGAGCGGTGACCGTGTTCTTGCCGTGCTCCATGCGCAAACGCTCTTGCGGGTAAACAGGCGTTAAATCGGCGAAGCGAACCCTGCGGCCCAGCTCTTCAAGCGGCACATCGTTCACGGAAACAATTTTATGAATTGCAGCATATTTCTCGTTTGCGCGCGCGGGACGCGTTTGACCAACGATGAAGTCGCCTTTGCGCAAGCCGTTACGCTTGATAAGAGAAAGACCAACGTAGCAATCGGTTTCACCGGGCAGATAGCCCTGCGTGCGAACGAAGCCGTACCCTTCGGAAAGAATATCCAGAACGCCCGATACCTCCATAAAGCCTTCGGCTTTCACCGTTGCGTTGTACACGGCTTCCACCAATTCGGCTTTTTTGAGGCCGGTGGCGTCAAGCTCAAGCTCTGCGGCACGGGCGCGCAAATCGGCAACTTTGAGCTCGGCAAGCTCCTCGCGCGTTACGCTGGGCTCAACCTCGCGATTGCGCTGACGACGATTGTTTCGGTCGTTGCGGTTGTTGCGCTCGTTGCGGTTGTTATGGCCGTTGCGATCGTCGCGATTGCCACGATCGTTTTGCTTGTTTTGCACGCGCGCATCTTTACCGTTTCGAGAAGAAGCGGAATTGCGCTGATCCGCCTGCTGGCGACGCTCGGCGCGCTCTTCGTAAGAGGCGCGTTTGCCCTGCTCTTCTAAGTCGCCGCCAACGAAAGCTTGCGCGTCTTCACCAGAGGTGCTTGCATCTTGCTCACTGGCGGGCGATGCGCTTTCTTCAGCCGATTCAGCAGACAGGGCTCCCCCTTCGGCCTTTACCGACCTTCGCGGCCTGCGACGCGCGTGCGCTTGCGTTTCCGCGGGCTGATCGCCTTCGGCGACAGCTTCGGCCGCGCGCGGGCGACGACGCTTGGGATACAGCGGCGTGGTGCCCGGCAGCGCTTCTTCGGCAGACGCTTCAGAAGCGTTAGC
>JAZQAV010000010.1:0-9406 GCA_045545435.1 Eggerthellaceae bacterium
TGCATGTTTCCAAACCCCCCAAGCGCACGAAAGCGGCCGACAACGAACTTGCCGATACCGCCTTGCGCCTGCAAAGGACGCTTGAAGACTTCGGCATTATGGC
The DNA here is from genome assembly GCA_045545435.1 of Eggerthellaceae bacterium. Classification (GTDB taxonomy): domain Bacteria; phylum Actinomycetota; class Coriobacteriia; order Coriobacteriales; family Eggerthellaceae; genus UMGS1502. The sequence goes on from JAZQAV010000010.1 coordinate 104, forward strand.
CACCGTCGTCGACTGGGTTGCCGGCCCCACCGTCACGCTGTTCGAGGTGGACTTGCCGCCCGGCGTGCGCGTGAGCCGCATAACAGCACTTAACGACGATATAGCGCTCTCGCTTGCCGCCCCGGGCGTCCGCATTTTCGCCCCCGTCCCTGGCACGCATTACGTGGGCATCGAGGTCCCCAATATTACGCGTGAAAACGTGCTGCTTGGCGACGTGCTTCAATATGCAACTGGCGGTCCACTTGAAATGGCCATCGGAAAAGACGTTGAGGGCAAGCCCGTTGTGTGCGATCTTGCCAAGATGCCGCACCTTCTTATCGGCGGTACCACCGGCTCTGGTAAGTCGGTGGGCATCAATTCCATGATCATGTCGATGCTCATGCGCGCCACGCCTGATGAGGTGCGCTTTATCATGATCGACCCCAAGCGCGTGGAGTTCACGCCCTACAACGGCATTCCTCATTTGTACGTTCCCGTCGTCACCGAATCAAAAGAGGCCGCTTCCGCTTTGTCCTGGGGTGTTGCCGAAATGGAGCGACGCCTTAAGGTGTTCTCCAAAGCGGGCGCGCGAAACATCGGCGAGTACAACGAAATGGCCGAAACAGGCTCGCTGGACGACGAAAATGCCCAGAAGCTGCCCTATATCGTCATCGTGATCGACGAGCTTGCCGACCTTATGATGAACGTCGGCAAAGAGGTTGAGTTCTCCATCAGCCGCATTGCCCAGCTGGCACGCGCCGCCGGCATTCATCTTATCGTGGCCACCCAACGTCCGTCTGCGAACGTGGTTACCGGCCTTATCAAGGCAAACATCACCAACCGCATGGCGTTCAACGTTGCATCGGGTCTGGACAGCCGCGTTATTTTGGATGTCTCAGGAGCAGAAAGCCTTATTGGCAAAGGCGACCTGTTGCTGTCGAAACCCGAATATGCGAAACCGCGCCGTATTCAGGGGTGCTGGGTTTCTCCTGAAGAGATCAGCGCGGTTGTTGAAGCGGTAAAGGCGCAAGGAGAGCCCGAATACCATTCCGAAATCCTGAAAACCAATGTCATCACGCTGGGCGACTCTCAGCCCGATGGCTCGGGGGGATCTGTTTCCGACGACGATCCTCTTATTTGGGAAGCCGCCGATATTGTGGTGGCGAGTGGATTCGGTTCAACGTCTAATATACAGCGCAAGCTTAAAGTGGGTTACGCGCGAGCTGGTCGTATAATGGATATGCTCGAAGAAAAAGGCATTGTGGGTCCTCCGAACGGCTCCAAACCGCGCGAAGTTTTAGTGGACACCATGGAGCTTGAAGCACTCAAAGCTTTTGAAGCCAACGACGAGCTTGAGTAGAAGGAGTGGGAAATGGCTCAGGTTTCTTCAGGAACCATCCTCAGAGAAGCCCGCGAACGCAAGGGCTATGAGCTAGGCACGGTCGCTCGACGTCTGCGCATCCGCACCGACATCCTTGAAGCCATTGAGAATGGCGACTTCTCGAATATGCCCCCGCGCGGATACGCGCGCAACATGGTAAATGCCTACGCGCGTCTGCTTGGTCTTAACCCAACCGAAATCGTTCACATGTACCTTGACGAGGCATACGCCCATCAAGTGCAAAAAGCGCGTTCGAGCACCCCCTCGCGCGGCGCTTTTGAGATTGGCCACGAGCGTCGCCTCTCGCGCAGCTCATCGCGTTCCGATAGCTCCAAGAGCGATTCGGGTATGGGCTTTCGCGAGAAGAAAACCGTTCAACGCGGTGGTATGACGCGCGATTTGTACGATGACCGTACGGAATTCGCGCGCCACGACTACGGTTTGGACGACGGTAGGGTGATGTCGCCTGACGATTGGCGCTCACCGCAACGCAAAGCGCATCGCACCTCATTGCGCTCGGAAACGAATTCGGGAGGCTCGTCGCTTGGTTTCAACCTGGGAGGCAATCCGTTTGCCCGCAGCGAAAGCCGCCGTTCGTCGCGCGGGACTTCCCTGGGAAACTCTAATTACACGAACTTTTATGCGGGACCCAAAGCTCCCAACATCATTACCTCGCATCTGCCCATCATTATCGCAGCAGCGCTTCTTCTTATCATCATAATCGTCATCTTGAGCGTGGTTATCGGCAGCAAAAACAATGCTCCAACAAACAATGTTGCCGATTTGCCCGTTACCGGCATATCGGACACCACTGGCGAAGAAGAGGAAGTACAGGCCCAACCCGTTGAGCTTGCGCCAACCAGCGTACATGTGAAATACGAGGTTAAGCCCGGTTGCGAGTGCTACGCGGAAATCTACGAAAACGATGGCGACGCCCAGCCGCTCATGCTCGGAGAACGCGAATCGGCCGAGCTCGAGGTAACGGGCAAGTGGACGTTTACCACCTGGGTACCCGACAATGTCATCATTACCGTGGATGGCAAACGCGTGAGCATGGTAACCGATGAAAACTACGGCGGCATGAGTTACTACACCGTCGATTTCAACCAAATCCTCAACCAGTGGAACGAAGAGCACAACGTTACCCCTGCCGGAAGCAGCCAGCAAAACGCTGCGCAACAATCCAGCGAGCCCACCGCTTCGGCTGCGTAACAAATGTAAGAGCACAAGGCGCTCGCTACGCCTACGAAAGGACGATCATGGCCAAAGAATCAAGCTTTGATGTGGTATCCACTATCGATTTGCAAGAGGTAGACAACGCATTTCAGCAAACCAAGAAAACCCTTGCGCAGCGCTACGACCTGAAAGACTCCGGTGCAACCATATCTTTTGACAAGCAGGGCAAAACCATCACCATCAAGGCACCCAGCGATTTTGTTGCCGGACAAGTAGTCGACATCATTGGCTCAAAACTGGTCAAACGCAATATCGGCCTAACAGCGGTTAAATGGGGCGCTTCTCAGCCCAGCGCGGGACAGTCGGTTACCAAAGTTGCCACGCTGGTGGAAGGCATCGACAAGGAAACCGCTGGCAAGATCAACAAGGACATTAAAGCGCAGAAACTGAAGGTCAAAGTAACCATCGAGGGCGATAAGCTTCGCGTAAGCTCGGCATCGCGCGACACCTTGCAAGAGGTAATCGCTTTTCTGAAAGGGCAAGACTACGGCCAACCACTTCAATACGTGAACTATCGTTAAACCCTAACGTATCGGAAAGGCCTCCGCGTACACCATGACCTCACCCACAGATACCGCATCACAGGAAGAATTCCCGCAAGACGCTCCCTCCGTGCGTTCGAATGGCGCCACGGTTGCATTCATCACCATGGGGTGCGCTAAAAACGAAGTTGACTCTGCGCACATGGCGGAAGACCTCCAGCAAGCAGGCTATCAGATTGCAGAGGATCCCGAGCATGCCGACGTTGTGATCGTCAACACCTGTTGCTTCATCCAAAGCGCAACCGAGGAGAGCATTGATGCGGTATTGGAGGCGTTCAATTTACCTGCCGTAATCTCTGGTGAATCCAAGGTTATCGTTGCCGGATGCATGCCCGCACGCTACGGCACCGATCTTGAGAGCGAACTTGCAGAAGCAAGCGCTTTTGTTCCCTGTGCTCGCGAAGATCACATTGTGAGTACCGTAGACGCCCTGGTTAACAGAAGCGATTTAGCACCCGAAACTTTTGGCACGTTTACGCCGAAAGTTTCGTTTGGCCCCTTCGCTTACGTGAAAATCTCAGACGGATGCGACCGTTTTTGCTCGTATTGCACCATCCCATACATACGCGGACGCTATCACAGCTTCACCTACGAGCGCATCTACGACGAAACCAAGAAGCGCATCGACGAAGGAGCTCGTGAGATTGTGCTCATCGCGCAGGATACGGGCAGATGGGGCACTGATTTTGAAGAACCGTCCTCGTTGGCGGTGCTCATGGAGAACCTGGCCAGCGCTTTCCCCCAAACATGGTTTCGCGTCATGTACATACAGCCCGAAGGGGTTACCGACAGCCTCATAGAGGCCGTTGCGACGCATGACAACATTTGCAACTATTTCGATCTGCCTTTCCAGCACGTGAACGAAGACGTTCTTAAGAACATGAATAGGGTAGGGTCCAAGGAGAGCTTTCAGGAGCTCATTGAACGCATAAGGAAACGCATTCCTGACGCCACGCTGCGCACGACCTTGATTGCCGGCTATCCCGGAGAAACTGACGAGCAGTTCGAAGAGCTCTGCGACTTCGTTGAAGAATGCGATCTCGATTACATTGGCGTGTTCGCTTATTCGCGCGAGGAAGGCACGCGCGCCTATCATCTTGACGATCAAATCGACGAGGATGAAAAGGCGTATCGCGCCCAAAGGCTTCGCGATTTGGCTGACGACGTTTGCATGCCGCGCGTCGCGCAGCGCACCGGTTTGGTGATGCCCGTTTTAGTATGCGGCACCGAAGAAGACGGGCAGCTGTTTGGACGCGCTATGTGCCAGGCCCCCGATGTTGATGGAGTTACCTATTTGAATCCCAACAGCGCGCATCCTGGTGATATAGTCATGCTCAGAATTGATGACACCCTTCTGTACGAGATGGAGGGAACGGTCATCCCGTCGTAAGCGGGCGGTTCCCACTTACCCTTATCCACGAAAGAGACCTGTTATGGCCGCAAGCCCCCAAGACGCAGAAACGGTGCCCGCATCCGAAATAAAAGCGCCATCACAGGATGGCTCAAACAAACTATGGACTCCTGCGAACGTGATTACCATGATTCGCATCTGCTTGGTACCGCTTTTTGTAATTGTTTTGGTATGCCCATGGCCTGAGTGGATGAGCTTGCCCAACATCAGCATTTCCACCAAGCGCTACATGGCAGCAGGCATCTTCATCCTCATATCATGCACCGATTGGCTGGACGGCTATCTTGCGCGCAGCCGCAACGAAGTTACCGACTTCGGCAAATTCATGGATCCCCTTGCCGATAAAATTCTTGTGGCAGCAGCGCTATTGGCCCTTGTTGAGCTGGGATCGCTTCCGGGCTGGGTTGCGTTGGTAATTCTGGCGCGCGAATTCATCGTCTCCGGTGTCCGCATGGTAGCCGCTTCAAATGGCGTGGTTACCCCAGCCAGCTACATCGGTAAGTTCAAAACGGTGTTCCAGATGATTGCCATCGTGCTGTTCACCATTAAAGACGCCCACATAAACGACCCGTTTTCCGTAGCCATAAGCGATACGCTGTGGCTGGTAAGCTGGGGCGTCATGATCATAGCCCTTATACTCACCATCGTTTCGATGCTCGATTACATCATCAAGGCACGTGACCTTATCGGTTTTGCGCCCAAAGAATCCGCATCGAAGGATACAGCGGAAACTCTCGAGAATCCGCAGGATGCAAACGATAATCTTTCGGTTACCACCTCCTCAAGCGAACCCGCGCACGTTGAAGGCGCAAACAATAGCGACCCTTCAACCGCAGGCGATTCTCGTTTAAAGCTTGCGCAACAGGTTGTGCAGCTCGCACAGGAAAAAACGGTTTCGCTCGGCACAGCCGAAAGCCTTACCGGCGGTCTCATAAGCGGATCGCTCACCAGCATTTCCGGATCATCGAGCGTTGTGCGCGGTGGCATCGTGAGCTACACGAATGACATCAAACACGCGGTTTTAGGTGTTGAAGAAGCCCTCCTTAACACGCAAGGCGCCGTTTGCGCAGATGTCGCTCGTCAGATGGCCGAGGGTGCAAAACGCAAGCTCGGTTGCGATATCGCCATTTCAGTCACCGGAATCGCAGGCCCAACAGGCGCTGAGGAGGGCAAACCCGTTGGCACCGTGTTCATGGGCGTTGCGTCAAAAGATACAGTGCGCATCGAACGCTTCCAATTTGAGGGCGACCGTGCTGCGGTTCGCGAGCAAACGGTAACAGCTGCGCTCCAAGCGTTTCTCGCAGAACTTGAGCGACGCTAATAACGCGCCTTTCATCTGCGTGTTTTTACCGAACATGATTCGCAATGGAACATGTGCACAAAACAAGATTGCTGCGCGTCGAAGCGCTGTGAGAGCTTGGTTGGATGGCTGTCAGAATCGTTTGTTATGGTTCTTATCAGATGCTGCAAATCTCATTGACAGCAAACATCTGTTCGTATAACATGGCTTTAATGCCAAGAGGGAAGAGAATGAATCATGACTGAAGAAAAAGACAAGATCCTTAAACTCACTACCGACCAAATTGAATCCAAGTTCGGGAAAGGCGCCATCATGAAACTCGGCGATGGCGGCGCCGATCTTACCGTAGAGGCCATACCTACAGGAGCACTGGCACTTGATGCTGCCCTGGGAATAGGTGGCGTCCCACGCGGACGTATCGTTGAGATATACGGCCCCGAATCAAGCGGCAAAACAACGCTTGCACTGCAAGTGCTTGCCGAGGCTCAGGCGCTTGGCGGCATTGTTGCCTTCATCGACGCAGAGCACGCGCTCGACCCCGTGTACGCGGCTCGCATCGGCGTCGATATCGACGAAGTGCTTATTTCGCAACCTGACACCGGCGAGCAAGCGCTTGAAATCTGCGACATGTTGGTGCGTTCGGGCGCGATCGATTGCGTGGTAATCGACTCCGTGGCGGCACTCACGCCGCGCGCTGAAATTGAAGGCGAAATAGGCGATACCACGGTTGGCCTCCAAGCGCGTCTTATGTCCCAAGCGCTGCGCAAACTGGCCGGTTCGCTGTCGAAATCCGACACCACCTGCATTTTCATCAACCAATTGCGCGAAAAAATCGGCATCATGTTCGGCAACCCCGAAACCACCCCGGGCGGCCGTGCGCTCAAATTCTTCTCCAGCGTTCGCATCGACATTCGTCGTGTCGAAACCATCAAGAAAAACGGCGAGCCGGTTGGCAACCGCGTACGCGCAAAAGTTGTTAAGAACAAGGTCGCGCCGCCATTCAAGCAAGCCGAATTCGATCTTATGTATGGGGAGGGCATTTCCAAGGAAGGCTGCATCCTTGATATGGCCGTAGAAGCAGGCGTCGCTAAAAAGAGCGGTGCGTGGTACACCTATGGCGAAGAGCGTTTGGGGCAAGGCCGTGAAGCCGCCAAGCAAACGCTCGTCGAGAATCCCGATTTGTGCCTCGAACTTGAAACCAAGGTCCGCGAAACATTCGGCATCCCCATCATCACTAAAAACGACTCTGGCGAAACAGAAATAAAACCTGTGGCCAAGCCCAAGAAGAAGTAGCATGAACCAACGCGGCCTCACCATCGAGCAGTTAAAATCGGCTATTCAAACTATCGAAGGGGCAACGGACGCACCTCGTAAACGCCGTGCGTCCAAAAAACCGCAGCCGGTGCGCGCAACGCCGTCCGAAAGCGACAGCGACAACAGCTCGGCTGCATTCAAAAAAATCGTCGACTTGGTAAACCTGCAAGAGCGCTCAAGCAATCAGCTGCGCACCAAGCTTAAACGTGCATCTTTTACCGACAACGCAATCGAAGAAGCGCTCACGCGTGCAACTGATTGCGGAATTGTCGACGATATGAGATACGCTCAAATCCTTATTCGCTCCCGCATCTCTCAACAATGCGGGAGCGCAGGAATCGAGCAGGAGCTCAAAAAGGAAGGCATAGACATCAACCTGGTCCCCGGATGGCCTTTCGATTATCCCTTGTCATACGACGAAGAGCTTGAAAGGGCCATCGAGCTCCTTCAGCGCAAACCAACCAGATCAAAAAACCAACGCGAAGGCGCCTTTCGCAAACTGGTGCAAAAGGGATACCCCATATCAATCGCTTCGCAAGCCGCTTCGCAGTGGGTAAGTATGACAAACGACGCTCAAAGGGATTATTGATTATTAATAGAACCTGAAACCTTTTTCCTCTTTTTAATAATCTCTTGAAAGACAGCGCTATAATGTTCTGTACGAGAATACGAGCCCTCTTTAGGGGTTTTTATATACTAGTGCATACGCATTAATTTAATAGCCAAGCTTCTGGAGAGACAGCCTTGTTCTCGCGGTATGCGTTTATGCAGGCATACCTAACCATGTGCACATTAAACGGAGAAAAGAGGACAGCATGCCAGAAATGCTTTTCGCCATAATTGGCGTATTTATTGGCGTCGCCCTCGGCTTCATCGTTGCGCGATATCTTGCGAATGCATCGGCTCAGAAAAAAGCTGATGAAGCAAACAAGATTCTTGACGACGCAAAACTTCAAGCGGAAACGATAAAACGCGCCGCTGAAGTTGAAGCAAAGGACGAAGCACTCAAACTACGAGCAGAAATCGAATCGGAGAGAAAAGAACGTCAAAAAGAGGTTCGTGCAGCAGAAAATCGAATTGCGCAACGTGAAGAATCCCTCGACCGCCGCACCGATTCGCTCGATGCACGCGAACACCAGATTTCTTCTTTGCAGGGGCAAGTAGAAAGGCGTCAGCGCGACCTTGAGGTTGCCGAAAAGCACGTCGCCCAAAAACTCGAAGAAGTCGCCGGCATGACCCCTCAAGAGGCCAAGATGGAGCTTCTGGAAGGTCTTCGCGCAGAGGTAACCGTCGAAAGCGCTACCATCATCCGCGATGCGGAAGCACGCACGAAAGCGGAAGCCGACAAACGTGCTCGTGGCATTTTGAGTCTTGCCATTCAGCGCGTTGCCGCTGAGCATACCGTTGAGAACACGGTATCCACCATCCATATTCCATCTGACGACCTGAAAGGGCGCATCATCGGCCGCGAAGGGCGCAACATCCGCTCATTCGAGCAGCTCACCGGCACCAATCTTATTATCGATGACACGCCCGAGTGCGTAACCATTTCATGCTTCGATCCCGTGCGCCGCGAAATCGGTCGCGTCACCATGGAAAATCTCATCGCTGATGGCCGCATTCATCCCGCGCGTATCGAGGAGATGTTCGAGAAGGCCGAATCGTTGGTAAACCAGCGCGTCCAGGAAGCGGGCGAGCAGGCTGCGTTCGACACCGGCATCCATGATCTTCATCCGGAATTGGTGCGCACGCTTGGCCGTTTGCGCTATCGCACGTCTTACGGCCAAAACGTCCTCAACCATTCGCTTGAGGTCGCCTACCTGTGCGGCGTTATGGCTTCCGAACTTGGCCTTGACCCTGTACCTGCAAAGCGTGCGGGACTCCTGCACGACATCGGCAAGGCAATCGACCACGAAGTCGAAGGCGGGCATGCCGTTATCGGCGCCGATTTAGCTCGTCGCTTTGGCGAAAAACCGAATATCGTTCATGCAATTGAAGCCCACCATAACGACATTGAACCCAATAGCGTAATGGACGTCCTCGTCCAAGCTGCCGACGCAGTGTCAGCGGCACGCCCGGGCGCCCGCAAAGAGACGCTTGATGCGTATATCAAACGCCTCGAAAAGCTTGAGGAAATCGC
>JAZQAV010000011.1:0-9553 GCA_045545435.1 Eggerthellaceae bacterium
ACGACATGGCTACGACCCGACTTCTATTCGCTGCTTAAGCAAGGCAAAACCGTCACCATAAGCTCCCGTCGCGGTTTGGGTATGGGCACTATGGAACTGGGCGACGACAACTCCAGCCCGCAGCAGCAGCGCCTGGGCATCCTTATGGGCGAATATCAGCGTGCCGGTAAACTTCAGTACAAGCTGGGCCACATGATTTCATCCGTAACCGACGAGGGGGCGGTGCTCACCAACTCCGCTAAGAACAAGGTAGAGGTTCCCTGCGATAACGTCATCATGTGCCGTGGCTATCGCGGGCGCCCGAAGATGTTCGAAGAGATCCGCGCGGCCATCCCCGAAACCTATCTGGTGGGCGACGCAACGCTGCATCTGCGCTGCAACGACAAGCGCGTGATCCACGACGCCATCACCGATGCATGGGGCATCGCGAACAACATCTAAGGCATACGTTCGCACCACAACGCCTTTCTCGCTGAGCTACCATTTTTACGCGTGAAGCACACCGCGCAGGTTTATTGCCCGCGCCGCACAACGCGTGATTGGGGCTCGCGCAGTGGGAAGGCGGTCTTTGATCTCGTTTCATTTATTGACGAAAGGAAACACAATGAGCGCACTTGACGGAAAAGTTGCCATCGTAACCGGTTCTGGCCAGGGCATTGGTCGCGGAATTGCCATTGGGCTGGCGCGCGAAGGCGCAAAAGTGGTAACCAACAACCGCAAGCCGGGCGGTTTCAGCACGCAGGCGTACGACAAAGATTCCATGCCCGAAGAAGACTACAAGCAGATGCTGGAGCTTGCCGGCGACGCCGAAGCAACCGCCGAGCTTATTAAGGCTGAGGGCGGCGAGGCCATTGCGGTTTACGGCGATGTCTCGAAAGAGGAGGACGCCAACAAGTTGGTGCAGGCAGCCATTGATACCTGGGGCCGCATCGATATTATCGTGAACAACGCTGCTGGCATGGGAACGGGCGGCATCACCCAGCTTTCCGACGAGGACTGGGACAAGATGACCGTCACCAAGATGAAAGGCGCATTCCATATGATGCGCGCGGCGGTTCCCCATATGGTCGAGCAAGGCTTCGGCCGTATCTTCAATGGCTCTTCCGATGCGTGGGTTGGCCTTCCCGGCAACGACGCTTATTCCGCCGGCAACGCGGGAATCGTCGGTTTGACGTACGCTGCGGCAAAGGAGCTGTTCCGTTTTGGCATTACGGTGAATGCGTACTGCCCGCAGGGACAATCGCCTGCTCATGCGGTTGAGTACAACAAGATGCTCCGCCACGTGAAAGAAATGACGGGCGTTGACCCCGATCCGCGTTTGCTGGCCGTTGTTGAGGCCGACCATGGCGATCCTGCAAACCTTGGCCCCATTTTCGCGTATCTGAGCACCGAAGAGGCGGGCTACATTTCGGGCGAAGTGTTTGCCGTGAAGTCTTCGGGCAAAATCGAGCGTTATGTGTATCCCGAGCCCATTTCTCGCACGCAGCGCGAAGAGGGCACTGGCTATCTGTGGACGGTCGAAGAGCTTTCGGGCGTGTTCAAGAACACGCTGATGGGTGAAGGCTATGAGAGCCACGCTGCAAAGCGCGCCTGGAGCTAAGATACCGTAGTAACTATTCGCATCGAAGAAAGGGAACCTCCCATGGGGGCTCCCTTTTTAACGCACTAGCGGGGGACCGTTTTGTCGAATGCAGGTGGCCTCGTTTCGGCCCGTTCGCTCTGCTTAATCGCTCAAGTCGCGATCGAGGGTGATCTGGAAAGTGTAGTCGGGACACGCCTCGCGAATTTCTTCGGCAATGTGGTTGTACAAATCATCGCGATCGTTAATGTTGAAGTCGATGATGACGTCGAACGAAATATGCTTTCGCTCGGTGTCAACGTAGAAGCCGTGCATTTGGAGCACGCCTTCGTGTGACATCACGATGCGCGTGATAGCCGATTGTACTTCTGCGGCAGTATTGTCGGTTGTGTTGCGCGAATAGATGCCAACAGTGGCAAGTGCAATGTGGTGCTCATCGTACACGGCCGTCTGTACGCGGCGCGTCATGGCGTCAATTTGCGCAGCGGTCATGGTGTCGGGCACTTCAACGTGAATGGCGCCAATGGTGAGGTCGGGTCCGTAGCTGTCAAGCAGCAGGTCATACGCGCCCAGCACATCTGGATCGGCGCATACGGTTTTTTTGATGCCGACGGACAGGCTTGCATCGGGGCGGTGCCCCAAAATATCGTCAAGCGTTTCGGTGAGCATTTCGATGCCCGCTTTAATAATGACGAACGAAATAATAACGCCCACATATGCCTCAAGGCTGATGCCGGTGGTCAAATAGATGATTGCCGCAAGCAGAACCGATGCAGAAATGGCTGCGTCGAACAGCGCGTCTTTGCCCGATGCTTCCAACGCGGCGGAATCAACCTGCTTGCCTTTGCTGCTCACGTAGCGGCCGAGCACGATTTTCACGATGACGGCAGGGGCAATGATGATGAGCGTGACCATGGAGTAATCCGCGGCTTCGGGCGTGATGATTTTCTTGACCGACTCCACCAACGACGTGACGCCGGCGTACAGCACAATGGCCACGATGATCATGGCCGACAAGTATTCGTAGCGTCCGTGTCCCAACGGGTGGTCTTTGTCGGGCTTGCGATTGGCCAGCTTTGCGCCAATGATGGTAATGACCGAGGAAAGCGCATCGGTGAGGTTGTTGACGGCATCCAAAATGATGGCGATTGAGTTAGCCGCAAGTCCAACAGCGGCTTTGAACGCCACCAGAAAAATGTTGGCAATAATTCCGATAATACTGGTTCGGACGATGACGGCTGAGCGGTCTGCGGGTGTCATGGTGTCTCTTTTCGTACGTGCATAAGGCTTCTCACTCGTGTGAGTTTAACGACCTATTATAGGGTTTACGGGCGTCGCAATCGAGCGTTTGAGGCAATTGCGTTGCGAAATCATGACGGTTTCAGAAGGAAAATGACGAAGCGAATGGTTACATAGGTAACCAACACAACGGCAATCACCAGCTGGATATGCGCCAACGTTGATATTGCGGGCGCCAGCGCCGACGCGCTTCCTTCAAGCAGCGCCGCGTATTTCGCCGTGCCTGAAGCGCTGATGACGAAGGGGAACGTGAGGGAGCCAAACGTTGGTGCGAATGGTAAGGTTGCCAGGGAAACGCCGGCGGCAATAAGCCCCACGATCAAAAACACGAATGCAAGTACCTGCAGTACAAGGGCGAACGTTTCGTTGGGTTGAGCCGTGCAGCTCAGGTACGATGCCAAGGCCATGCCAAAAGGTGCTGTTAGTATGCAGATCAATGGCGTTTGCGGCTTTTTCAGCGGATGATGGCGCAAAAAACGCACGAGCGCCAATGCCATCAGCAGGGGCGTGAGCACGTTTCCGATAATTGAAAGCACGTAGCCAATGTGCTCGACCTGAAACGCCGGGGCGCTGATGGCGGCAGCTTGATAGCCGATGAAAGGTATTAAATACGCGGGAGTTATTTCCATGATGGGCAAGCGAATGGCTACGTTAAGAAGGTAGCGCACCATCAGCGTGAGAAAAAGCCCCAGGCCAACAATCCAAAGCATGAATCCCGCTGACCAGCTTATGCGCGCAAGGTAAACGGACAGGCCAATAAGCAGCATGGCGAAGGTTCCGGCGACGCCTCCAAACACGGGGTTGTTCAAATCTGAGACAACGGCCTGGGGAAACATGACGCATTTGGCAAGAATGAGCGCCAAGAACACCGTTGCGATAACGCCGCAAACATACCAGGCGATAGGAGCAAAAGACTCCAGCATGGTTCCGATGGTGGCAATGGCGAGTGCGACGCCGCACAATGGTACCGGTATTCGTGCGACAATTGTTTTCACGTGCACACTTCCTTTGATGTTTGACGCTTAGGCCGCTGGGTTGGTTGCGGTATTGTTATAAGACAGTTACCGTTTTTAACTGTCAAAAGGGGATGACAACCGTTATTCTACGCGTGAAGGTACGTGTGGCACGAATGCGGTGAAGGATGCCGCGAAAACTGCGCACTCCAGTCAAAAGCTGTGCGTTGTGCGCCGTCTCTCGCATTGTCGCGAAAACGCGCAGGACGGCTTCACATTCGTGCACGATAGCAAAAGATGTGCTGCAACCGATGTTTAGGGAAGGTGCTTTGACATGAATGCAGCAACTATTCGTTTAACAGTGTGTTCGTTTGCGTGTGCAGCGCTTATTGCGCTCGCGGGATGCGCGTCGGGCGCCTCCTCAACGGGATCCCAGTCTGCATCGGGCTCGGAAAGCGGTGCGGCATCGGCGAGTGCGGCTGCGGCATCGAGCGCAAGCGCAGACTCGTCTGCCGAGAGCACGCAGATTGCCAATCCTTGGAACAATTCGGAAGATGCCGCTTTGGCCGCAAAGGGAGCCGGCATCGACGGGTTCGTTATTCCCGATGCGGTGAATCTTTCGGTTGGCGACGTTGCCGTGCAGCAGTTCCGCTACATGGAGGGAATTGCCGAAGCCGATGCCTCGCTTTTAGAAGCTGATGGAACGACGGTTGATGCGCGCGTTATTATCCGCAAGGGTACGGCCGTCGAAAGCGGTGACATCTCCGGAGACTACAACGAATATGGCCATCAATGGACGCAGGACATCGATGGCATAAACGTTACCTGCTTCGGCAAAGAGGACAACGCAGCGCGCAAGATCATATGGTCTAACGGGGATTATCTTTTCAGCATAATGGTTGATCCTCACGATGCAACCGCGCTTGTGGGGCTTGCCCCTAACGATGTTGAGGCGCTCGTGAAGGCTGTCCAGTAGCATTCACGCGTTTGGCGCCGAATGCGCGTACGGCAAACAGTACGGCGAGCGCGGCGAAGAACACCAGCGACAGGTAGAAGGCGAAGCGGTTGCTTCCTGCCATGCCGAAAACGCCGGCAAGGGCGACAACAACGAAGTTGTAAATGAACATCGATGTGAAGGCACCCGTGTTGGCCACACCGACAACCATAGCGGTTTTGCTGAGCGGTGCCGTCGCCGAAATCATGTTGTTCACCCAGGTCATGCCGCCAATGTAGCCAATTCCGTAGAAGATGGAGCTCACGTACAGCAAAGGCAGCGAGTTGGTTGCGCAGAAGCCAACAAAGGCGATGGTCGAGCAGGCGAAGATGGCTACCGGAAAGAGGGCGCCCAGCTTGTTGTTGAGCTTGCCGAAGACCAAGCCAATGGCCATTCCCGCAATCGCCTGAATGGAGAACATGGTGGACGCGTTGATGGCGGTTCCTATTCCTTCGCCAACCACCAAAGCCGAAACGTTGAGCATGAAGGCCGCCGAGAAGAAGTTCAAAAGAACGTAAACGCATACGTAGAACCATGTTTCGCCAGAAACTTTGTCGCCGGCGGATGAAGGCTTGTCGGATTCCGCTGCGTTGGGAGCGCTCTGGTGGGAAGATTCGGCATCTTGCTTTTCGGCGGCTTGCGGCTTCGGCATGATGAACATAAGGGCAACTGGGATAATGAGCACCAGGTAAATCAGCCACACCCATTGAAGCGAGACCGACGCAAGCAAAGAACCGCCCAAGTTAAGGATGATGTTGAAGGCGCTGATCAGTGCCATGGACCACCCGATGACGTTGGCTCGCAGCCCCTCGTCCTCGAAATAATACGTCGCAACGGTGATTCCCAGCGGCACGGCCAGCCCAAAGAAGACTCCAAAAATGCCGCGAACCGCAAGAAGGGCTTCGAAGCTAAGCGGCACCAATCCAGGGATGAAGCCCGCAATCATAACGCCAACCGTGGAAACGATGCAGCAGGTTTTAAGGCCGAACTTGTTGATGAGGGCGTTGGCACCAAGCAAGGTAGGCAGTGCCGTGAGCGACGAGATGGTCGCGATAACCGAAAAGTTGGTGAAGCTCATGTTGTAGAAACCGGCGTAGTCGTTGAGCACACCGGAGATAGCATTAGGCGTGGCCTGCATAACCATGATGGCCATGGTGCACAGGACAAGAAGAACCGGGATGCTTCGTTTTGCCTGTTCGCCTATGCCCTGTCCAGATGACGGTTGAGCCCCGTTTGCCATTAGTCGCCCCTCGCAAAGCTTCCGAAAGTTTTACATGTAAAAAAACTATACATGTAAAAATACAAAATTGCAACAACAATCACCGAGGATTCGACAAAAGGCAAAATGATGCGTTGTGAGCGGTGCCCGCGGACTTCGCAGCAAGTCGCATGCGCGCTCCGCTGCCCTTTATTCGGGGTTCTCGATTTCGTCGGGAACAAGCCAGAAGTCGCACTTTGTGCCACCGGTCGCAAGAATCTGATCGCGATGGAGCGCGGCGTGCTTGGCACGCGCGTTCGGATAGTCCAGTGCGCATCCTACGGGAAGCATGTCCAAATAGCCGTTCTCGCGCGCAAACTTCTCGATGGGGCAACGTGTGTAGTGATAGTAGATTCAGTCGCGGTGCTTCGCTTCATCGAAATTGAAATCCCAGGTGAAATCCTTGTATTGCGGGTGATCGTCGGCCCATTGCTTGTTTGCGCGCAACGTGGCGAGCAGCTTATCGCAATCTGTCGGATTGTTGAGGTTAAGCGTGCTCATACGCTTCTGCATGCCCGAAGGATCGAGGAATGCCCACATTTGCTCGGATACCGTGCGATAAGCTTCCTCCTCGCTGGCTCCGTGATTTTGCGACACCTCGTACAGCGCTATCGAGGTGAGAATCTGTGCCATGTGCTCGTAGTTTCCCTTGTCGCAGTAGTGCTGCTCCTCTTGGATGAGCTCCTCGATGCGTGTATAGGTTTCCCGTTGCAGTTCGGCCGATAGCGTGGGGAAATAGTTTTGGTAGCGACTGACAGCCACCAGGCTCTTAGCCGTGAAGCCTTTCATGCGGCCCCCTCGTGTTTCGTATGTTGCGCTCTCTCGTTTAGCAACAAAGTTATATAATACTAACAAAGAATAAAAAACAATTACTTGACGAATTAAAGTAAACAGCAGGTAATCGTAATCTATGTGTGTCATTCTGAACAGCAGGATGAGTTTGGGCTAATTTAATAATATGGTGATTGCCGTCGCGCGGGTGGGCTTGGTTTTTTCGAAGGTGCTTTGGAAGTGTCAATTAATAAAAACATCGTATATTTAGGCGCGGATTACATCGCAGGGGCTTCCATGAGCTTCGGCGCCAACATACACCGTCACCCGATGTTGGAGGTTTACGCTGCCTGCGATGGCGATGGCCACATGCTGGTTAACGGTGACATGGTGAGCGGACCGGTGCTTATGGTGGCGCCCAATGCGGATCATGCGATTGCGGATAGCGGAAAACCGGGGCTGGCGCTTTTCCTCGACCCCCTTTTGCCGCGGGGGTATGCTTTGGGCGCAGGGCATCTGAAGGGGAGCCCGTGGGCGGCTTTTGATGGTCTCATTCCCGACAATCGCTTTGCTCAGCTTGCGCAAGATCCAACCGAAGAGGCAATTCGGCGGGCGAGTGAATCTCTGCTGGGTGCGCTGGACGATCCTTCCGCGCGGCCCCCGTTGGCGCAACCCCTGTTCGTGGAACCGGTAAGCGAGGTGATCGAAGCTCTTCAGGAGGATGACGCTACGTACAACATGGACGACCTGGCGGCGCGTGTATGCCTTTCGAAAAGTAGGCTCGCACATGCGTTCTCAGAGCAAACAGGCATAACACTGAAGGATTACATTCAGCTCAAACGTCTGGGAAAAGCCTGTCGCACCATGGTGCAAGGAAAGAGCATCACGCAAGCGGCAGTTGACGTTGGCTTCGCCAGCTCATCGCATATTGCATCGTCGAGCATGAGGCTTACCGGGATGCAGCTTCGGCGGATGCTTGGGCTATAACGGCTGTAGTTAGCGAGTATTTGAAAGTTTTGCTTTTCCTGATAGCCCAGAATGCTTGTAAAAAGCAAGGCTGAAAGGAAGTTGAACCCATGTCGCCCATCGATTACTTTGCAACCAATATCGTTCCCAAAATGTACCGTGGAAAAGGCGCACTGCATCCATGCGAGACGGGCGTTCTTACGTCTCAGGTAAGCTGCGTCCGAGAATTTGACGTGAACATTTACTTCGTGCGCAAGGGCGAAATGCTTATTGCCATCGATGCGGGCTACAAGAACTACGATGGCTTCGTCCGCGCCTGCCGCAAGGCCAATGTCGATCCCGCCCTGGTGCGGGCGGTATTTTTGACGCATGTTGATCCCGATCACGCAGGGGGCCTTGACGTGAACTGCGCGAACGTTTTCCCTCGTGCGCAGGTTTACCTTGGCAGGATCGAAGAGAACTACCTTACCAATACGTACCATCGCAAGAAAATTGGACCGTTTGCAATCAAGAACTCCGTGAGCATCGCTGCGGGGTATCATCTTCTGGAAGACGGCGAAATGGTGAACGTCGGCGGCATTGGCGTGCAAGCGTTTTTGGTGCCGGGACACACCTTGGGCCATCTTGCGTACCTCATTGATGGAGACCTGTTGTTCACGGGTGATGCGATAGCGCTTAACCAACAGGGCGGTTGGTGCTTTTTCGATACATTCAACTATGACAGCGCGCTGAATAAACGCTCCCTTGCGCAGCTGCGCAAGCGACTTGACATCAACAGCATACGCTATGTGTTCACGGCGCATAACGGTTTCACCGATCAGGCGGCCACGGCTTTCGCGCATATCGACACCATGCCCAACTTGAACAAGAGAGGTTTCGTGTTCGATGAAACCGCGCCGTACGATTGTTTTGCGCCCGTGGAAGCCGAAGTGGCTTAAGCTTGAGGATGTGATGTCATGACGAAAGCGCGCAATGATGCAGGCATGGCGAACGCGCACAATGGCGCAGGTACGATGAACATGCATAACGGTGCATCGAACGTAAAGGGATTCGCACGTCAGAAGCTGAATTCGCAGACCGGCGATGCGAAAGCGAAGTCGCGCAGCTACTTCGACCGTCACCATGGCTCGCTGTTTGCGCATGGCGGCTATTGGAATTTGGATTACCGCCACACGCTTCGGCGCATCGAAATGCTTGAGCCTTCGAACCTTATAGATATCGGTTGCGGTCCGGGTGGCTTTCTGAGCAGGGCGCACAAAACGTTTCCAAATCTGCAGCTGTACGGCCTCGATCTGTCCGAGAACATGGTTTCCGAGGTGCGCAAACGTTTCGACGGTCAAGTGGAGGCAATTGTGGGGGACGCTGAGAACATGCCGTTGGCTGATGGCAGCTTCGATGTGGTTACCTGCAACATGAGCATCCACCACTATCCGCACCCACAAGCTGCCGTCAATGAGATGTTTCGCATTTTGAAGCCCGGCGGAACGCTGTTGCTCAACGATATGGATTGCATTCCGCCCGTTCGCACAGCGGCGAACGTGCTGTTCCCGCGGCTGCCTGGTGGGGATGTGAAAATGTATAGCCGTAACGAGATTATGGCGCTTCTTGAGCGGGCGGGCTTCACGGTTACCATGTATCGTAAGATCTCGCCGTTTTCATTTCTGTGTGTCGCTCAAAAAAATAGTTTAATGCGGTTGACATAATAGTTACCACCCACTAACATAGGCTATTAG
>JAZQAV010000012.1:0-10169 GCA_045545435.1 Eggerthellaceae bacterium
CTCGATGATTAAAATTTATGACACGCAAAAGCATGAAAAAGAGCGCTTTGATTCGGTGCAGCTCGGTGCGGTGAAAATGTATGTGTGCGGTCCAACCGTCTACAACTACATTCACATCGGCAATGCGCGCACGTTCATTTCCTTCGACGTGATTCGCCGTTACTTCGAGTGGCGCGGGTTCGATGTCACGTTTGTCTCCAACATCACCGACGTCGATGACAAAATCATTACGAAGGCCAACGAGGAAAACCGCAGCGCCGCTGAAGTTGCCGCGGAGTTCTCGGACGCGTTCATAGAGGATATGCATGCCATCAACGTCAAAGACCCCACGGTGCGCCCGCGTGCAACCGAGGAAATCGATAGCATGATCGAGCTGGTTCAAGAGCTTATCGACAAGGGCCATGCGTACGAGGTTGACGGAGATGTGTACTTCTCTGTGCGTTCGTTCGATCGCTATGGTGAACTTTCTGGGCGCAATATTGACGAGATGGAATCGGGCCATCGCGATTTGCGCACCGAAGGCATTGAGGATCGCAAACAGGATCCCCTTGATTTCGCGGTGTGGAAAGCGGCAAAGCCGGGTGAGCCCGCATGGGATTCGCCGTGGGGCCAAGGGCGTCCCGGCTGGCATATCGAGTGCTCCGCTATGTCGCGCAAGTATCTGGGATTGCCCTTCGACATCCATGGTGGCGGCGCCGACTTGGTGTTCCCGCATCACGAGAACGAGCGCGCGCAGTCCATGGCTGCAACGGGAAGCGAGTTCGCCAACTATTGGATGCACGGTGGCATGCTCCAAATTAATTCCGAGAAGATGAGCAAGTCGCTGGGCAATTTCAAGCTGTTGCGCGACGTGCTGAAAACCACCGATGCCAACGTGTTGCGTTTCCTGATGCTGCAAACGCATTACCGCAGCCCGCTTGATTTCTCGCAGGATCGCCTGAACGAAGCGGAAACGGCGCTGGGCCGCATCGTGAACGCCATAACGAACATCGACTGGCTCAAGCAAGGCCAGTCCGCCGAGGTGGACAGCTTGGTGGCCGAGGAAGTTCAGAATCTTAGCCGTGAAGCGCACCTTGCCTTCATTGAGGCCATGGACGACGATTTCAACACCCCCAAAGCACTGGGTGAAATCTTCGATTACGTGTCTTCCATCAACACCCTGTTGGCTGGAAAGCAGCTCTCCGAAAAGGATAAGGTGCTGGCAAGTGGTCTTAAGGTGTCGCTTATTGAGCTTATGAGCGTGCTTGGTATCGATATGGCCAAGGCTTTGGAGGCGGCAACGGCGCAAAGCGACGATTATCCGTCTGAATTGCTTGAACTTGCGGCAGAGATGGCAGGCTACAGCGGAACCAACGGCGAAGAGGCGGCGTCTGCGCTTATCGAAGCACGTGCGGCTGCGCGCCAGCAGAAAAACTGGGCAGTGGCCGATGCTATTCGTGATCGATTGGGGGAGCTTGGCTTTTCCATTAAAGACACGCCGCAGGGTCCGCGCATGGAACGCGCTTAAGGCGCAAACGCTGTCATGTTAAATCGGCAAGAAGCGCAGGTAGGGGATTATCCTGTAGTGGCAAGCGTGAATGATCGGCGCGCAGATAATGCGGCAGGTGCCAACGTGCAACGTGTTGAGCTGCTCGCGCCAGCGGGCGGTCGTTCGCAGCTGGAAGCAGCTGTGCGCTTTGGTGCCAACGCGGTATATTTGGCTGCCGATCGTTTTGGCATGAGAGCCCGCGCGGATAACTTCTCGTTGGACGATATCGCATCCGCGGTTGCGTTTGCCCACGCGCATGATGTTAACGTGCACGTCACGCTCAATATCCTGATGGGCGACGACGATATAAAAACGCTTCCCGCGTACTGCGAAGCGCTTGACGATGCGGGCGTCGATGCGTTTATCATCGGCGATTTGGGCGCCTTTTCCATCGCCCGTGAATACTCGCCCCATGTAGATCTTCACGTAAGCACGCAGGCGTCGGTAATGAACGCCGCTGCAGCGCGCATGTGGCACGATTTAGGGGCTGCGCGCGTGGTGTGCGCACGTGAGATGAGCGTAGAGGACATCGCGACCATGCGCGCGCATACACCAAGCGATCTTGAAATAGAGGCGTTCGTGCATGGAGCCATGTGTATGGCCTATTCGGGACGGTGTTTGCTGTCGGCTGGTATGACGGGGCGCTCCGGCAATAAAGGCGCCTGCGCGCAGTCGTGTCGTTGGAGCTATGCCTTGGTCGAAGAAAAACGTCCGGGAGAATACTTCCCTATAGAGGAAGATCAAACGGGCTCGTTTATCTTAAACGCCCAGGATTTGAATATGGTCGAGCATTTGGGCGACCTCATTGATGCCGGTGTTTCTTCGCTCAAAATCGAAGGCCGCAACAAACGTGCCTTTTACGTGGCCACGGTTGTTCATGCGTACCGAAGCGCATTGGACGGCGGGGATATTGCAGCAGCGCGCGATGAGCTGCTTACCATATCGCACCGCCCGTATTCAACGGGCTTTTATTATGGGCGCGCTACGCAATCGCCCGAACAAGATGGTTACGTTAAGGAATGCGTCCATGTTGCGACGGTTGAGGCGTGCGAGCAGGTTTATGAGGCGTCTTCTGCGACACGTGATGCGCATGCGTTGCAAAGCGATGCTTCTGGCACAAACACGGGCTCCTGGAAAATAACCGTCAGCTGCCACAACGGCTTTGAAGAAGGCGGTCAGTTGGAGCTGCTGTCTCCTTTTGCGGCGTCGGAATACATATATCCGCGCAACATCGTGTGGCTGGCACCCGCCGATGGGGGAAAGCCCTTTGTTGAGCGGGGACGCCTGTCGCTGGAAGAGGTTCGCGCGTTATCGGTGCCAGTGCCTGTGGCAAAAGCCAATCGTTCGCGTGAGCGCTATGTTTTCTATTCCGACAAGCCGCTTGCGCCCGGTGATTACCTGCGACGCAGGATCTAGCGTTTGCTTTACGAGGCCGCTGTATAACGCTCAGGAAACATTACGCATAATTCACCGTAATTGATGCTGTTACTTCGCTTTCTTATTGGTATGATTGAAACAGGTTAACGTAGACGACCAAGGAGGGTCACTATGGGACAGAAAGCTGCGGATGCTCTCGCAATAACTCAGGAAGAGCTGCCGAACTATCTGCGTGCAAACCACTCGGTATACATGGATGTCGACGGCTCAAGTTACTACATCACCGATGCTAACGACATCTATTGGCGCGTTCAGGACACTAACAAACTTAACGAAAAGGGCCATTACGTCGATTGCAGCGAGCTTGTAGCAACGCTCAGCGATTTCCTCGATCTTCCCTTTGGCGAAGCAAACAAGTCAATCAACGATTTGTTCGCTGATGCGCAG
The DNA here is from genome assembly GCA_045545435.1 of Eggerthellaceae bacterium. Taxonomy (GTDB): domain Bacteria; phylum Actinomycetota; class Coriobacteriia; order Coriobacteriales; family Eggerthellaceae; genus UMGS1502. The sequence goes on from JAZQAV010000012.1 coordinate 3,353, forward strand.
TTCTTTGCTTCGGTTAAGCCGGAATAGCCTATAAAGCTATCAACTGCTTTTCTCAATAACTGAATACCGAATGCTGGCGCTCCTCATTTTGGGGAGCGCTTTTGCGCTTTAGGCGTTCAGCAGGAAAGGGGACGCAAGCTTTACGAGCTGCGACGTTTTTCGCCTGCGTTATTTAGGCATACTGAGCGCAGTCCCTCATGCCAAGGCGTGGGAGTTTGAATTGAAATAGTTGAACGATTGAAAAGGGGGCTGCCATGAACATCGAGGATTTGACCGCGGAGCAGAAGGAAAAGGCGAAAGCGTGCAAGACGCCCGAGGAAGTGCTTTCGCTTGCCAAGGAGGAAGGCATCGAGCTTACGGACACGCAGCTTGATTCCCTCTCTGGCGGCTGGGATCCTCTCCCAGACTGCGATGAGTACCACGGACACGGACGCTAAGATATCAGCACGCATGTTTCGCGGTGGAATTATGAAGAGGTAGTTGGTAACAATTAATACTCCTTGACGCTTGGTGTGGTTCTGCTAAAGTATCCCTTGCACCATTTCGGGGCCTTAGCTCAGCTGGGAGAGCGCATGGCTGCCAGCCATGCGGTCAGGGGTTCGATCCCCCTAGGCTCCACCATAAACACCAGGTCACAGCCTTAAAGCTGTGGCCTTTTTCATTTCCAAGGCTAAAATTCGCCCATCGTGTGCAAATCGTGTGCAAATGAATCAGGTCTTTTCATGCCATAATGGCACCGAACTCTTTGTTGATTGGGAGACCGTTGTGCTGTTTGTTCTTAGTGGAAATCGTCAAATTGGAAAAACGCGCTGGCTCGAGCAACTGGTAAAACAGTTGTCCGAAGAGGGCGTGACCTCTTACGGGGTTTTGGCCCCGGGGGTGTGGCAAAACGGCGCAGCATCGTTAGAGAAGACCGGAATCGACAACGTGTTGCTGCCAGAGGGGACACGCATCAAGCTTGCGAAGCATCGCAGCAAAATCGCAGCGATCAATTGCGATGCGATATCGGTCGCAGATGCGATCGCAGCCACCAGTACGCCTCATTCAAGCTGGGTTTTTGACCCTGTGGCAATAGAAAGAGTAAATGGCCATTTAGAAGCCTTGCGGAAGCAGCTCCATGGTTCCTATGATGCGGCTCCTGATAAGTGCGCGCGCGTTACTCAAAAAGGGGTTCTTGTTATTGACGAGTTAGGACCGCTTGAGCTTGTGAAAAACAGTGGATTGGTGCAAGCGGTTGGTTTGATGGAAGACGGGCCGTCGGAAAATGTTTCCCACGCGATAGTGGTAGTGCGCGAATCGCTTTTGCCTGAACTTGAAGGACGTTTTGGCAAATGGGGAGAACGGCTTATAGTGGGACCGTCGGATAGCGACTTGCAGTTAGTTCGCGAGATGCTTCTTCGTTAGGTCAAAACAACTCGCTTACGAACGAATAAGCCTGATGAATGCGCACATTTTAGGAGAGCGCTCTATGCGCGTGCGTACGTAGCGATTCACAGTTGGGCAGCACTCATAAAAAAGAGCGCCGCAATCAATGCGGCGCTCTTTGGGCAGATAGCCAAGAAAACTACTCAAGACCCTCTACGCAAGCGGCGATGACGGTATTGAAGCCATTAGCTCCCTCTACCTCTACTGCCGTGCTTTCGTAATCGGTGCCATACGCGTTTTCGAGCTGGAACTTGGAAACGTCCATACGCGGAATGGCTTTCTCCTCGGGCTTCTCAAGCTGCGGTACCCACTCGTAGGGGATACGGTACGCGCGATAGATAAGGTCGAGGCCGGCATCGGGGAATACGTACTCCCACACCAGCTCGTTGTCGGCGGGGTACTCGCGGAAAATGGCCGGGCAACCCTCGCACATAAACGTGTTGCCGTTGGGAAGGCGCTGCGCGTCGGACGTGAGCGGGCTGTAGAAGTAGTTGCCGTTGAAGTTGAAGCCGCCGCCGGTACCCAGAGGCTCGCCCTTGCACTCCCACACGATCTCGAGCGTGGTGGGGTCGAACTCGATGATGCGGGTGGAGTCACGACGGGTAACCTTGAGGCCCGTGGGGGAGAACTGGTTGGGTGCGCCGTAGCCGGCCCAGCCGCCGTTATCGTATACCAGGATGTTGCCCTCGCCCGGAAGACCCTTCGGGATCATGTGGGTGTGATGCGGGCCCACGATGGTGCCGAAGCGCTTGAGCGCCTTGGTCTTGGTGTAGTCGGGTCCTACGCGCCAGACGACTTTGCCGGTCTCGTGGTCGATGATCCACATGGTGTTGTTCTCACGGGAGTCCATGATGATGTTGCCCGGTGCAAAGCGCTCGTCGCCAGCGTCATACCACTTGTTGGGGCCCAGGTAGCTTGCGCAGTTCACATGGAAGATGTCGCCCTGGCCCTCGGGACCGCAGTGCTGGGTGTTGGGGTTGCGGAACATGGCGTTTTTCATGGTCTCGTCCAGGCCGAACTCGTCGAAATGGTCGAGCATGCACCATTCCCACGTGATGTTGCCTTCGCGGTCGATCTCGATGAGGCGGTCCTCAAGCAGAAGCTGCGGCGAGATTTTGGGAAGACGACGCTCGTTATGGGTGAGGATAAGCATCTTGTCGAAGTTGGGATCGGGGTCCATGCCGGGGGCATAGTAGCCAACGGGGCTTCCCGATACCTGGTAGTCATGGTGCTGACGCGCGCTCCAGTAGGGCTCACCGTCGTCAACGACCTCTTGGTTCTTGTTGAAGGACCATACGACGTTACCGTCGAAGTCGACCATGGTAAGGTCTTGCATGTCCTGGTATGAAAAAGCGGCGCCACGCGTTCCGCGCGAGCCGATGACGTAGCCGCCCGGAAGCATTTTGCAGGGCATGCCTGCCATGTTCTTCCAATGGCGGACAACCTTGCCGTTCATGTCGAGCAGAATGATGCCGAAGCCCTTTCCAGTGAACAGCGTGTAGCCGTTCCAGGCTTTTTCGGGATCGTAGATGGTGGTACCGGTTGGATAGATGTTAGGCCTTCCCATAAGCTTCCTTTCCTTGGGGTTTACAAACACCGCCCTGAGATTAGCAAACGCGCCTCTCATGCCGCAAATGCAGATTGTGTTCGCAGCTGTTTGATGTTGAATTGTTTGACTATAAGGAATTTGGAAACTATATACTGTTTTGTTATAGTGCCTATAACAAAACAGTATTCTCTTCGCGTGCTAAGGACCTTCGATGGATATATCGTTTTACCTTGAATTTTGTGAAATTGCACGGTGCGGAAGTCTTTCCGAGGCCGCGCGGGAGCTTCATATCACGCAGCCCGCGCTTACGCGTCACGTGAACACGATAGAGCAAGAAATTGGGTTGAAGCTACTCGACCGCAGCACAACTCCCGTGCAACTAACGCCTGCGGGTGAGGTGTTCTTGGACTACGCTTATAACATCCGTTCTGTGTATTCGGGGCTGTGCAATCATATGGAATGCCTGCGCAAAAACGAAATCCGAACCATTCGCATCGCGGGTATTTACGGGCCCATTATGGGACGGGCGGTGCGAAGCGCAAAAAAGAAAGTGGAAACCGAATCCTTTCGTTTAGATTTTTCGCAAGACGTTATGTCCACCTGGAAACCAACGCCCGATCTTATTCGCGAAGGTAAACTTGACATAGGCATTGAAACCTATTCTCCTTTGCTTGATACGGATGATCTTCGTTCGGTGTCCTTGGTTCATGAAGATGCTTATTTGCTTATGTCGGTTGACAACCCTCTTGCCGAGCAAAAGTCGTTTGGCATTGAAGATTTGAACAGGATAAAGTTCAAATATGCAAAAAGCAACGTTCATCATGCCTACGTTTCGCATCTGCGCTGGCTTTGCCAGGAAAGTTTGCAGCAAGGCGTTACGGCTAAGTCAATTGTGTTGGCTAATACTACGACCATGCGCGGCGTTTTGTTCAGCGGTCTTGATGAGCATGCAATTATGTTGCCCGAGAGCATGGCAAAACGTTACACCTCTGACGAATACCCCGATTTTGTTCGTCGACCTTTTGAGGATGAAGCAGCAAGGTACGATATCCGCGCATTCTGTTCGCTTGATGCCTCTGATGAGACCATTCGTTTTATCGAACTGCTTGGCAAGGAATTGCGCGCATCCGGCTTCGAGTGAGCGATGGGCTTAGATTTCCGTGTGCTCGGTCAATACAATGCAGGAATTCGCGGCAAGCGATAATGGTTCTTGTTCCGCCCAATATGTGGGTGCTGCCCCGATAGTTGTCGCTTATGGGATTTAAATGTGAAGCGCCCGTGTTTAAATGCTCTAAAAAGGCGCATCACCGATTAAAAGCTACCGAAACTAAAGTGATTTAGCACATTGCAACCTTGAAATAGCTAAACTAAAGATGGCAAAAATAGGATCTTGCAATAAATAGTACGTTGCATTGTTGCAAGAAACGGGCGAAAATCTATAACAGAGTTTCGCTTCAAGAAGGGAGATTTTAAGATGGCAAAGAAGCTCGCAGTTGTTTCGGCAAACACCAACATCGGCAAGGCGTTGGTGAAGGAGGCGCTGAAGCGCGGCATGGACACCACGGTTATCGTCGTCAACCCCAACGAGACCGAAGCAACGCAGGTTATCACTAAAGAGGTCATGGACATTACCGCTGAGGATCTGGCTCCGTTTGACGCTGTGATTGACGCCAGCGGCGTTTGGGATGCCGATTACATGGCTCGCCATTACCACACCGCCATGCATCTTTGCGACGTTCTTGCGGGCACCAGCACGCAGCTTCTGATCGTTGGCGGCGAAGGCGCAGATTACACGAAGGGCGAAGCAGAGAAGTGGTTCGGCGCTGTTGAGCACACCACCAAGGTTAACCAGAACTCCATCATCACCAAGTGGTTTGGCCCCGGCTCCATGTACGAGGGCTACCTCACCGGTGCTTTGGCCGAGTACTCTGACATCATCGATGACAGCCTGATCACCATCGACACGCTGTTCGCAGCTCTTAAGAAGCGCAAGGACGTCAACTGGATCTTCATGGATCCCTCTTGCGAGCTTGACACCACCCTCGTTGACATCATGCTTCCGTATGACGGCTATGCAGCCGACATGATTGACGAGATCGAGTATGGCGTTCATTATCAGCAGCGCGTCGGCACCGTTTGCGACTAGTTTTTCGATACAGTCGACTAAAACGCGTCTGTTAGAGCTTGTAGTGCGCACCGCTTCTTTGTAAGCGGTGCGTTTTTTGTTGCATTGAAAAAGTTACCTTGGTTTCCCTTTGCCCCATGGTTGATAGTGGCGCTACAATGCTTGGCGAGGGTAAGAAGAAAGAGGTATACGATGTTCTGTACAAAATGCGGCACCCAGCTTCCCGAAGGAACGAAGTTTTGCACCAAATGCGGAGCTCCAACAGGCGTTCAGGCGTCAGCACAGCGACCTGCTGAACGCTCGGGTCAGCCACTAGTTGCACCGACGATGCAGATGCCGCCGACACCTGTGGGCACATCGGCTGGAGGTCCTGCTTACGGGCAGAATGTGGGTGCGCAGAATCAAGCACCTGCGCAGCAGGTTTACCAGCAGCCGCAAACCTATCAGCAAAATCCCGTCGAAGTAAAGCCAAAGCGCTCGAAAGCACCCATCATTATCGCCATAATCGTGCTGGTGGCAGCTTTGCTGGTGGCGGCAATCCTGTTCCTTATACCGGGTGCGCCGTTCTCGGTGTTCAATAACGCATCTACGGAAACTGCGCAAAGTGCGACACCCTCTGCTTCGTCGGCGTGTTCTTCTGCAAGCGCATCGGAATCCGCCTCTTCGTCCGCATCTTCTACCTCTTCGGCATCTTCGGCTGCGTCTTCAAGCTCAGCAAGCTCGGCTTCAAGCTCGTCCAGTGCAACCTCGCGTGCCACCGAGTATGCCTATACCATATCGGTTCCCAGCTCCTTTACGGAATCTACCACGCAAACCGGTACCACGCGCGTGTTCACGCATAACAATTCGGACATGGTGATCACGTGCGAAACCAACAGCAACACCGCACATCAAAGCGTTGAAAGCCGCAAGGCAGATGCAAGTTCCGGCCACAACGTTTCCTATGACGCAACGGGAGACAACTGGTATGTGATTTCGTGGGCTGAAGGAAACACCATTTACTACGTGAAGGAATACGTGACCAACGATCAGTTCAACAGGGTCGAGTTCAAGTACTCTCGTTCCGATGCCGGAAACCAGCTGCTTGAAAGCATCATCGGGTCTTTCCAATTGAAATAGGCGTCGTTTCTTTTTGAAGACGCAATAGCAAGCGTTTAAACAAAAACGTTTCACGAAGCGGCAGATGTGCGTTCGCTAACAAAGAAGCGCATCTGCCGCCTTTTTTGCGCAGTTGTTGCCTTTGGCGGCCATCAGCGCTTTATTGGCGCCATAGCCGCAATTGTTGCGGGTTTCGGATGCGGTGCGCGTCTAAAATGACAGATGAACACGTGATATTTGCAATCATCGTGCGATGTGGTTTGCGCATTTGCTACGAGAAAGCGAGAGGGACCTATGAACGTAGCGCAGCGGCTTGAAGCGCTTCCCATGACCAAATCTATGTGGAAGATCCTGGTGATCGTGGGAATCGGCTGGCTCTTCGACGCCATGGACCAGGGTATGGTTGCCGGCGTTTTGGCTGCAGTGGGAACCGATTGGGCGCTCGATGCGTTTCAGCAGAGCATCCTTGCGAGCGCGGGCACGTTCGGCATGATTATAGGCGCCGCTTTGTCGGGAGTAATGTCCGACAGATGGGGGAGGCGCAGCGTAATCCTTATCACGCTGCTCATATACAGCTTCGGAAGTTTGCTGTGCGGTTTGTCGGTGAGCTACGCCATGTT
>JAZQAV010000013.1:0-3235 GCA_045545435.1 Eggerthellaceae bacterium
GATGAACATGGGCCAGATGATCGACGACGTGAAGCTTGCCGTTGAGGGCAAGGCACCCGTTGACTTCTTTGGTCGCACCGGTGGCGTTATTCCCACGCCCCAGGAGGTTCTTAACAAGCTTATCGAAATCAACGAGAGGATCGGTGAGTAACATGGAGGACAAACCCATGGAGGTTGTATTCCAGCGCCCTCACGCGCTGCTTCCCGTTGTAACCAATTACTGCCCTGGCTGCACGCATGGTATCGTTCAACGCTTGGTTGCGGAAACCATCGACGAGCTGGGCATTGAAGGCGATACGGTTGGCATCGCGCCGGTTGGCTGCTCGGTTATGGCATACAACTTTTATGCGTGCGACATGATTGAGGCCGCGCACGGTCGTGCGCCCGCGATTGCAACAGCTGTGAAGCGCGTTAACCCCAACAATATCGTGTTCGCCTATCAGGGTGACGGCGACCTTGCCAGTATCGGTATGGCGGAAACCATCCATGCTGCAACGCGCGGCGAAAACATCACGGTCATCTTCATCAACAATGCCATCTACGGCATGACGGGCGGCCAAATGGCTCCTACCAGTCTGCCCAACCAGGTGACGCAAACTTCTCCTTACGGACGCGATGTTTCTACCGCAGGTTACCCTGTGCGCGTATGCGAGCTTTTGAGCTCGCTTGACGGTCCGGCTTACCTTGAGCGTGTTTGCGTCGATTCCCCCAAGAACGTCCGTCTGGCCAAGCGCGCCATTAAAAAGGCGTTCCAAAACCAAATTGACGGCGTTGGCTACTCTCTTATCGAGGTTGTGGCTACCTGCCCGACCAACTGGGGCATGACGCCGCAAGATGCGTTCGCGTGGATGCGCGAGAACATGCTTCCGTATTATCCGCTGGGCACCTATCGCGATGTTGTTGCCGACGGTTACGCTAATGCCGCCGAAGCTGCTGCAGCACGCGCAGCCAATTGCCCCATTGCAAATCAAGGAGGCGCCCAATGAGCAAAGACTACAATGTGATCCTTGCAGGATTCGGCGGTCAAGGTATCTTGTTTGTCGGAAAAATCTTGGCCTACGCTGGCCTTATTGAGAACCGCGAGCTTTCGTGGCTGCCGTCCTACGGCCCCGAAATGCGCGGTGGCACCTGCAACTGCAGCGTGAGCCTTTCCGATGAGCCCATCGGATCTCCGTTGGTGGTAGAGCCTAATATCCTGCTGGCCATGAACCAACCTTCGCTCGAGAAGTTCGAGAACAGCGTCGTAAAAGATGGCTTCATCTTCGTTGACTCGTCGCTCATCAACCGTCTGCCCGAGCGTACCGACGTGAAATCCTTCAACATTCCGGCCACCAATATTGCTGAGGAAAACGGTTTGAAGGGACTGGGCAACGTCATTATGGTGGGCAAGATCTTCAAGGAAACGGGCTTCTGCAAAGAAGAGACGCTTGAAGCTGCAATCCGCAAGGTTGTCCCTGCCCGCAAAGCCGCAATGGTTGACCTTAACCTGAAAGCGCTTGAAATAGGCAAGAACCTCTAAGCGCACCTGCATTGAAACGTGAAACGGGCACTTCATGAGAGTGCCCGTTTTCTTTTTATATGCGCATTGCTTTTTAGAAGCCTAGCGCTTGAACCGCCACCGAACCTTCTCTTGCTTCCAAGTTGCTTTCGACCGGGCAACGCAAAAACGTTAACCTGGCAACTCCACTCGAACAGCTTAAGCGTAAATACGCTCAGATTCTCTCGTGTTCGATTCTAAAGCTGATGTGAGGGTTCTCAAGCGATTGGCGCATGCAAACAAGAGCAAAGGTGCTCCAAAAATCTTGTGGGTCATCATGCGTGGTAGATAGCACTAATATCAGCGATAACGGGCGCGAATACTCGGACAAACAGTCATTGAGTGCCGCGAAATTACCCCCGTAATAGGCAGGGAAGCCGCATGCCTCTTTCAAGATTGCATGAAGCTGTGCTTTTGTTTCTATCTCAGATTCATACAAAACTACTTCTGTTTCACGGTCGTGATCTGCCGTTTTCTGAACACTATTTTTTTTCATTGCGCTGCCTCACTCTGTTTCAGTACACGCCAGCAATTCTCTGGGCATTTATTTTGAACAGCCCATTTCGCTCAATCAGTACAGCCGTTCAAAGGTTTCGTAATGATCGTCGGTATAGTAAATGAGCCCGTCGTTAGAAAACACAATGCGCTCTGCGCCTCTATAACCTCCATGGTAATTGATATCGCATTCCGTCCATGTTCGCCCCTTGGCCGCAGGAAGCTGCCCATCGTAGTCGTAGTATCTGCTTCCACCGATGCTTTTACCGGGGCATACTTCGTTCAAATTGCCTTTTTGGCTATCCCATCCCGCATTACGCGCCCTTGTTTTCGATATGAAGTTCGATGGCAAATGTCCAAACTGATGGATGTAAGCCGCCACCTCTTCCTTTGACGTGTATTCGCCGTCTTCGGTAACACGAACCGTACTAGATGAGCTTGAAGCAGACGAAGCGCTTGATGAAGATACGGAAGCGGCACTGCTTGTTGCTGACGTACTCGCTGACGAAGCAGAACCTGCTCCCGAAGAAATGCAGCCACACAAACACAAGGCCGCGAGCAGGGTGGTTACGACCACCATTGCCCTCGTTAATCTTTTGCGCATGTTACTATTCACGGTTGTGCTCATCGATCGACTCCCTGGTAGCACTTCAATCGCATTTAACGTTGAAAACTGTAAGAGAATGCATTAAGTATACCTTCTCCCACAATTGAAATTATTGGCTACAATAGGTAAAACGTCGGAAAGGAAGCGTATGCATTGTCCTAATTGCGGAAGCGAAATCACTTCGGATACCAAGTTTTGTACCACCTGCGGAGCCGACCTCACCCTGCTCGACAGTAGCAGCGTCAGTGACGGTTTTAGAACAAACAACGGTTCTGCGCCTTTTTCAGGTTCAGCCGAAGCGGTTATGGCAGCCGCTACGCCCGCCGCCGCACACGGCGCCAATCAATTCCACGATGCATCTGGTAAAACTGCTGCCGATTACGCGCCGGACAAGTATTCTAAAAGCCAACAACGTGCCCAGAAAAAAGCCGCTCAACAAGATTACAAGGCGGCTAAACAAGTTTACAAAAGCGCCCGTGAGCGGGCTGGCAAATCCAATAAACCTAAAATTATTGGAGCAGTTATTGGTGCTCTTGTGCTCATGGCCGCCTCATCGGGAATTACCTGGTACATCATGAACCAGAACATGAATCGCG
>JAZQAV010000014.1:0-3433 GCA_045545435.1 Eggerthellaceae bacterium
CACGTTGTTGAAATAGTACGCGGCGTCCTTGGACAGCATGTTTTCTACGTCATCGGTGCCGTTTTCAGCAGAGCCCAAGCTTTTCCAGCGGAACGCCAACCCTACAGCACCCGCCAAAACGGAGACGATGATCAGCAGACCGAACAAAATCAAGGACACCGGATCGCCCTCGAACGCATGCACGCTCTGAACCAGACCCGAACGGGAAATGAACGTGCCCGTGATAACGAACGCGAACGTAATGCACGCGCACATGATGGACCAGCGCTTGAACGCACCGCGCTGACGATAGATGGTAAGGCTGTGGATGAGCGCAACGCCCACCAACCAGGACAGCAAACTCGCGTTCTCGACGGGGTCCCATCCCCAGTAGCCGCCCCAGCCCAAAACGACATAGGCCCAAATGGCTCCCAGTCCAATACCGATACCCAAGAAAAGCCAGCTAAACAGCAGGTAGCGTGTAGCACGCTGAACCCAGAGCTTAGAAGCATCGCCCACAACCAACGTAGCGATGGCATAGGCGAACGGAACGGTCATACCCGCGTAACCAACGAACAGCGTGGGCGGATGGATGGACATGGCCCAGTGCTCCAGCAAGGTGTTCATGCTGTTCAAGGAAGCGGCTGCGGTAAGCGTTCCATTGGCGGTGAAGTAATGCGCCGGTGTAGCCACGAACGGCATGTTGGCTTCCGAGAACACCAGAACGCCCAAAAACAGCGCCATGACAACGTTCATCACGGCAAGTGCGATGTTGTCCAGCTGCGTGCCATCTTTTTTGGCGCGCAAGCACATGACCGCCGCGAACACAGAAATCAAAAACGCCCAGAACAAAAGCGAGCCTGCGCGCCCGGCCCACAGGCCGGAAAGCTTGTAAAGCCACGCGATGGAGCTGGTGGACAGCGAGCGCTCCTGCAACACGTACAAAATGGAGACGTCGCCGGTGAAGAAGCATACGACCAACACAGCACAGCACACAAACAGGCTTGCCGCAACCGCCAACGTGGCAATGCGCGCCACGCGCGAGATGCGCGCCGATCGCGCAAAAGCGGCCTCGCGTTCTTTGAGAGCACCCTTCGTAGCCGAATTAAAAGTTACATGACCTGCGGCAAACCCACCAACCGCCACCACCGTAGCAACAAAGGCGAGTACCAAAAACGCAAAACCAACCGTCGCCATGCTAAACGCTATCCCTCCAACGCAACATCAGTTGCTGTAAACGTGCCGTTCTCATTGATGGAACCCGTAAGAACCACCGACGATCCCGTTTCGATTCCATCGGGAAGCGCCCCGGCAAAGCGCACGGGCATGGGGCTTTGATCGTCGGCATCAAGCAAGGTGAAACGATCCCAGTCGCCCGCAGGGCGCAACGTGCCATCGGCGACAACGCCCACCACTTTCACCGGCTTGTTAAGAACTTCAGGTCCGTAGCCTTGCAGACGCGCCACCGACAGCGCATCGGTTGCGTTCTCGTATTTCGAAGGGCATTTGGTTACGAGCTCGGTGCACACCAGCGCGCCCGCCGAATCCAGCTTGCCCGTGCAAATGGCTACCACGTCGTTTCCGAACGTGGCCGAAACGCCACCGTCATAGCTCACGCGCAGTTGCGTCTTGGCCTCGGGATCTTGCTCGGGGTCGTAAATGGAAAACGTGAGCACGTCATTGGTAATGCTGAACGAGTTTTCAACAACATTGCCCGACACCTGAATCTTAGAAGCGATTTGGCCTTTGGCGGCCTCTGCCACCGAGATGGCCTTTGCCGCCGTGTTGCCGCCAACCACAGCGAGCACACCAACCAAGATGAGAACTATCGCAAAAGTTGCAGCTATCGCTCGCTTTTTCGTTTTGCTGTTCATATCGGCCTTCCTGCTAGGCAAAAGAGCGCGTTCAGCGCGCATTTACAATGTGAGCATCCGAGGCGAAAACCACCGCAACACGACAACGTTGCTTGCGATAGAAACCACCTTCGGCATGATAGCATCAACCCACCCCGTCCCCTCTTGCGGCGCTTGCTATCGTTGCGTAACTGACACAAGCAGAGCCGTAAATGTGGTTGCGGGCATAGTAATCGACTTTATCATGCTGTCAAATAGTACCCAAAAGCGACGGCAGCGTGTACTGTCAAAACTAACAGTTTTTCAAGGACACCTCCATAACGCCTGATGGGCACTTATTCAATTAGTTGGCACCGACGCAGTGGTAAATTACACTGACATCAGACAGAAGGAGAGATGATGGCAGTTGCATGGGAATCGCTAAGCATTGGTGAAACGTTTGAGCTTGAAAACGTAACCTACCGACGGGTACCCCATGGGCTCGTTCTGGATAGCGCGCGCGATAGCAAAGCACGTACCTACCGCGCACTCGAAGGTACCGTCGGCGTTGCCGCGCACGCGTTTCTGTACAACGACTACCTGGAAATGATGGCCCTTCCCAAAGGATGTCGCTGGATTGGCGATCACGCATTCGCCGCATGCGAGAACCTCATCTCTATCGGCATTCCCGACACTATGGAATCCATTGGCGACTGGGCCTTTTTCGGCTCGTCCATCGAGTCCATCCGCATCCCAGCCGGATGCGTGCACATTGGCGAATGCGCCCTTATCGCCAACGGCAGCGAGCGCGCCGAGCTGTTCACTGGCATTCCCGCCACCAGCTTGTACGAAATATTCATCGATCCAGCGAACACGCTGTTCTACTTCGAATCGGGTGTGTTCTGCGCACGCGGCACAGCCCCCGACGGCGGCGATGAGGTGCAGGTGTACATAGGGCCCGATACCTCGGTGCAAATTCCCGAAAACGTCTCGCATATTGGCGAGCTCGCGTTCGGGAACAATTCGTCGGTGGAAGAGCTTATCATCCCTGCACGCGTGAAAACGTTGGGGTCAGCAGCGCTGTTCTTCGACGAAGCGCCGCGCCATGTGGTACTGCAGCTCGACCCGCCCATCGACGGCCACACTCAGCTTGATTTCTACCCGCCGCACAACAATTCAGGACTTCATGCGGTCAATCGCTCGTTCGCGCTTGATCACATTGACCCCGCACATATCACCGCCCAATTTGATGATGCCATTTTCAGCATTGCCGACACCTTCGCAAGCTGTAGCGCCATGCTCGAGCGCATGCACGACCCTGTTTTGCTGAGCGACGAGATTCGCGACGAGTACATCGCGTTTTTGCGCAAGCGCATCACCAAAGTATGCCAAGCGTTTCGTTCGCATCATTACAACGAAGGCTTCGAGCTTATGGTGGAAACCGGCGTGCTTGATGAGGAGACCATCACGCGGCTTATCGACAGCGTGCACGAAGACGGCGACACGACGCTGGTTGCCTATCTGCTGCAGCTGAAACACGAGCATTTCGGCGACAGCCTAGGATTCTCACTGGAAATCTAGCGCGCAGGGCGCGCCCGCGCCGGCTGCTGCCTTCTTTCGTG
>JAZQAV010000015.1:0-23208 GCA_045545435.1 Eggerthellaceae bacterium
CCGCCAGTAAGCTTGGGCCCCCAGCGATGGGGGCTTTTCTTTTTCGGCAGGGTTCCAACCAGTTGGAAGTAGGATTCGAACCGATGAGGTGGATTCCCGGCCCGCAGGGCAATAGGGCGCCAGCGGCGCGCTTTTAGGGAATCGCCCGAAGCGCGCGAGCGCTGAGGGGGGGCGTTACGCGAGCCCTCGCGAGCGCAACGGAATCCACCCTTCTTCATTCTGGTAGAATTACCAGAATGGTCATAGAACGCTGCCACTCAACCACAGTCCAGCGCCTATCGAACGTCTGCAAACAAAGCTTGGAGAGCAACGTGGGAAACAATCCGTACATCAAGAACGGAGAGATACTTCACATAAAAAAGGGCGGATTGCTTCGCAATTCGGTAACTTCACCTCAGAATCTCGACGTGTTCATTCTTGTTGATGGGGTGTGCTCTCTTTCCACCTTTACCCAAGACGGAAAGAGCTCGGTGCTGTTGTTCTTCGAGCCTGGCGACTTCGTTGGCTATTCCCCTTTTCTCATAAACGAATACCGGCTTACGCCCCAGCGTCAAAAATATTTAACCGGCCTCGGAACATTTTGCGAAACGAATTGCACGATGTCGCGCCTTTCGAAAGCCGTTCTCGACGAGCTTATGACCGATTTGAGTTTCGAAAGGGCTCTCAACAAGAACATCTTTGAGCAGCATCTTCGCATGATTCGCATAAGGCAAACCAAAACGGATAAAAGCTCGCCCGCCTCCGTTGCGGCTTTTATACTGTTCCTAAGCAGGCCCAGCAAAGATGGCACTCCTTTGCTCGACCCGTTTTTCACATATGAAGAAATAGCCAAGGTCCTTGAAATCCATCCTGATTCGGTTGGACGCATCATAGGCGCATTTAAGAAAGAGGGCGCCATCAAACGCGACGGCCGATCAATTGCGGTGACCGACACGAGGCTTCTAACTGCGATAGCCAGCGACGAGTTTTCGATCGATTACTAAATTCATAGCCAATTAAACGCAAGTCTATTGCCTATGTTATAGAGACAGAAAAAACTGTTCTCTATTATGGCGTCATCGTAAGCGACAATACGCTATCTCGGGAAAACCAAAACGTCCCATAAGGCCTGATAACTAAATGGCCTTGATTCCCGAACGTGTGAAAGGAGCACGCATGGCGCAAGCAGAGCAAGCATCAACGGACAAGAAAGGCATTGGCGGCCTCATTCACGTAATCGTTGCGGCCGTCGTTGTCATTTTGTTCTGGAACCTACCGGCAGTAGCACCGATTACACCGCTTGGTATGAAAGTTGCGGGCATTTTTATCGCAATGGTCTATCTGTGGTCAACCGTTGGTAGTTTATGGCCCTCCGTTGCCGCTTTGGTGCTCTTTGGTATTGCGGGCACTGGCGGAGATGCCGGTTTCGCCGGGGTTTTCCAAACCGCCTTGGGCAACTCGAACGTCGTGCTCATCATGCTTGCCATGATCTTGTTCGGCGCCTTGGATGAAGTGGGCTGCACGAAGTACATTGCCCGCTGGATTCTCACGCGCAAAGCACTGGCAGGGCGTCCCATTGTTCTTATTGCGCTGGTGGTTCTAACGGCATTCTTTATGTCCCCGCTCGTTGGGTCGGTTCCGGCCCTTCTTATGATGTGGCCCATTGCCATGCGAATCGTTGAGGTTGCAGGCATCGAACGCGAAGATCGAATTTGGAAATTCTTCTTCATGGCCGTATTCCTTGGTGTCGCCCTCGGTCAGCCGTTCCTGCCGTTCAAAGGCTCTGCCCTCGTTGGCATCAGCGCATTTGAAGCTGCCGCTGGGACGAAAGTTCCTTACCTTCCCTACATGACCACCTGCCTCATTGCAGCAATCATCCTTTTCGTCGGATACTTCGCGTACCTCAAGATCGCGCGTGTTGATACCAGCAAACTCAAGGTCATCACCCCTGAAGTTATTGAGGTTGAAATGCCGCTCCCGCCGATGAATTTCCAGCAGAAGGTATTCATGTGGATGTTGGTCGTTTTCATGGTTGCAGTTTTGCTGCCCAGCGTCATTACCGGAAACCCGGTTTGCGACTTCCTGAATTCAATTGGCGCCCTGGGCGTAACGGCAATTTGCCTCATTGTCATGGTTGTCATCCAGTGGAACGGAAAGCCTTTGCTGCAGATTAAAAAAGTATGCGCAAATCAATTCCAATGGGGCGTTTACTTCATGGTTGCAGCAGGCGTTTACGGTGCTGGACTGCTCGCCAACAAAACGATGGGCATCCGCGGATGGATTGTCCAAAACCTCAATCCTCTTCTGGGAGACAAACCCGAGTTCCTCTTCATCCTGACGCTTATCGCCATCGGCATCATCATCACGACGTTCGCACATAACGGCGCAATGGCCGTCGTACTCATGCCCATCGTATTGGCATTCTCGACGCAGCTGAACATCGACCCCATCCCGGTTGCCATCATGACCGTTCTGGCCGTCCATGTTGCCATGCTCACCCCAGCCGCCTCCGTTCCTTCGGCAGTTGTTTGGGGCCGAACCGACTTGTACTCGCCAAAGGACATTCTGTCCATTGGTCTCCCGTTCACCGTGTTTGCCATCGTGGCGTACTCGTTTATCGCTTATCCGCTGGCAAAGGCAATCTGCGCTGCCATTGGCGCATAGGGAAACGATCCTGCCTGGCTGGCGCGCTGTAGTGTAGCCCCGTTTCTAGGGCGAGGTTGCGAAACAGCCTGCAGACAAACGAAAAGGGCTGATTCCGGAATCCAACCGGGATCAGCCCTTCAATTTTGCCTGTTTTCTTTGCCCGTCTTCTGCGTCTGTCTTTTGCGCCTGCGCTCTTATCGCATACGCAGCCTCAAAGCCGCCCTAGCGTTCCTCAACCGGCACGTACGGACGCGGCTGAATAAACGTAGATTTGTAAGCGGGGCGAATAATGCGCTTTCCCGTGTACATTTCCTCGAAACGATGAGCAGCCCAACCGGCCATGCGACCGCACGCGAACAGCGGCGTATACAGATCCTCGGGAATGCCCATCATGGAGTACACGAAGCCCGAGTACATGTCCACGTTCGCGCACACATCCTTCTTGATGCCCTTCACGTCGTGTAGCACAGCGGGTGACAGCTTCTCGATGGTTTGCAGCAAGTTGTACTCGGCCTCGAACTCGGTTCCTTCGGCGAGTGACGAGGCAAAGTGCTTCAGAATTACCGCGCGCGGATCCGACTTGGTGTATACCGCATGCCCCATGCCGTAGATGAGACCCGTATTGTCGAAAGCTTCCTTTTTGACAATTTTTGCCAGGTAGTCGGCAACTTCGTCCTCATTTTCCCAGTTAGAAACATGCTCTTTGATGTCGGCATGCATCGCGCGCACCTTGTGGTTGGCGCCACCGTGCTTGTTGCCCTTCAGCGAGCCAATTGCCGATGCGTACACCGAGTAAGGATCGGTGTCGGCCGAAGAAAGCACGCGCGTGGTGAACGTGGAGTTGTTACCGCCGCCATGCTCAGCATGCAAGCACAGCATAACGTCCAGCATGCGCGCCTCTTCTGGCGTGAACTGACGGTCGGGACGCAGCATGGACAAAATGGTTTCCGCCGTGGACTGCCCGGGAATGAAGTTGTGCATGATCATGGACTCGCCAAAGAAACGCGAGCGCTTTGCGTAGTACGTAAGCACCATGATGCGCGGCAAGCGCGAAATAAGCGAAAGCGCCGTGTGAATCTCGTGCTCGACCGTGCGCTCCTCCGCGCGCGGGTCGTGAGAGTACAGCAGCAACACCGAACGCGCCAACACGTTCATAATATCCGGCGGCGTAGCGTTAAGAATCAAAGAGGCCGTAAAGCCATCGGGCAGCGCACGCTCGCTATCGATCACCTCGATAAACTCCTGCTGCTGTTCTTTAGTAGGAAGCTCTCCCATCCACAGCAGGTAGGCAATTTCCTCGTAGTTGAAACGATGGTTCTCGGCATCGGCGCCCAACAGGTCGTAAATATCGTAGCCGCGGAAGGTGAGCTTGCCTTCATCAGGTACTTTAATGCCGTCCGAAATAAGATAACCGTGCACGTTGGAGATATTGGTTACACCAGCGATAACACCGGTGCCGTCAGCATTGCGCAAGCCGCGCTTGACATCATATTCGCTGTAATAGGATGCGGGAATTGAGTTAACGGCTTGAAACTGCTCGTACAGCTTAAACTTTTGCTTCTCCATTGTCTCTTCCATGAGCAAGCCTTTCGCACACGATCACGGACGGTCAAACTTCGGGAGCTTGCGCGAAAATCGCAAATGAAGAACCCGAAGCATTTATTGCCACAGCTCGAATAGCCGCTGCCTAAATTGCACCGGTGCATACGCCATAGCGTCTATAGCCGCAGCGCCGGCAATCACCCTGCGTATCGCTTCGATATCCTTATGTGCGCGACAAAACAGAAGATAACAGGCTGGCTATTCGATTGAAACTGTGATTTTATCAAATGGATATCGTGATTTTGTTAAGCACCACGTAACAAGTACAGGGAATCGGATTACGGCACGTACTGACGAACGTGCTCAAGCAAGCGAACAAGAGCATATGAAAGCGTCGGCATTTTCGTGCACGAGACGCAAAAAGGCTGGTGCGACATACATCGCACCAGCCTTTGACCAGCTATGAAGCTACATTCCCCGGCCGCGCCATCTGGCTACACCGCCTGGCCGAACGCTTACAGCTCGGGATTGCCACGCCACTGCCGAACCCTTGCGGCCCGGCATCGCCGCGCCATTGGCGCGCTGTTGCGGCTCGGCCTTAAAGCACGTAATCAGGACTTACGCAACTTGGCTCGAGCTTTTAACCGTTGCGCTCTGCGGCTCGTTTTCGCCCAGAAGCTTCTGGCTCATCACGATAAACGCCAACGCACCAAGCGAAATTACGCCTACTGCGATGAAGATCTCGGGGATCGTTGGAGCGTACGTACCCATGGTGTTCCACACGCTGTTCGCATTGCCCGTTTGCGCCGCAAGCGTTCCGGTGGTAATACCGGGACCACCCGCAACGTTAGGCGTAATAAAGCTGGTAAACAGCAGCCACGCACGCTTGCAAGCAACGCCCAGCACCACCAGCACGGCAGCGGCGGCAACCAAGCCGCGCTTCTCGCGATTGGCAGCTACGGCCAAAATCACGAACGGAACAAGCAAACCGCCAATGATCTCGAACCAGAAGAACGGAGCGGTTGCGCCCGAAAGCATCTGCGAAAGAGCCGCGGCCTCGCCTGCTCCGGGATATGCCATGGTAAGCACTTCGCACAGAATGAAGAACGCATCAACGGCAATGAACGTAGCAAGCAGTTTGCCCAGCGTCTTCATGAGGCTCGTCTCCAACTTGGCAAGCCCCAAGCTTTCAAGCAGCATGAGCGCCAAAATCAGCAGCGCAAGACCGGAGTCCAAAGCCGACGCCACGAAGATCGGCGCCATGATGGCGGTGTACCACGCGCGAGACAGCTGCAGGCCGAAAATCCAAGCGGTCACGCTGTGCACCAAAATGGCTACGGGCAGCGCAACGTAGGAAAGCTTGCGAACTTTATCCTCTTCGCCTTTGCCCATCCACACCAGGTCAAGAATGTTGATAACCAGGTAAATAAGGATGATGCACATGTCCCACATAAGCGGGCTCATGAAATTGGGACCCGTGATCATGCGCCATACGCGCTGAATACCGCCCAGGTCAACCAGGACAAACGCACCAGCCACGCAGATGCACGCCGTCGACAAAATAACCGCCGGCTTCGCAATGGTCTTGAACGACTCAATACCAAACACATGGGCCGAGCTCGCCACAATCAAACCGCCCGCCGACAAGCCCACGAACAGCATGAACAGGCAAATGTACAGGCCCCACGAATTCACATTGGACATGCCCGTTACACCAAGACCGCCCATAAGCTGGAAGATCCAGCAAGCAATGCCCACTACGGTTAGGATGGCAAGGACGATGCACGCGCCCTTTGTTTTACCAGAAAGTTGCATGATTCCTCCCTTCCCTACTTGATGTAGTGAACTTGCGGTTTGGTACCCTGCTCGGGCAGAAGCACATACGCCGCACCTGAGCGCACGGCCTTCGAAGCCTCGGAATCGGGGTCGTCCAAGTCGCCGTAAATACGGGCGCGCATCGGACAATTCTCAACGCACATGGGCTCTTCGCCGCGCTCGGTACGCTCAACGCACAGCGTGCACTTCTCCATAACGCCCTTGCCGCGAACGGGAACGTCTTTATCGCCGTAGTTGAAACCAACCTGGCGCACCGGCTCGTTCCAGTTGAACACGCGCGCATTGTACGGGCAGGCAGCCATGCACATGCGGCAACCAATGCACTTGTCGTAATCGATGAGCACGCGGCCCTTATCGTCTTTGTAGGTTGCACCCGTGGGGCACACCTTTTGACACGCAGGATTCTCGCAGTGCTGACACGCAATGGGAAGGTACTCGCGCGTGACGTTGGGATACGTCCCCTGTGCGCCGTCGATATGATCGGTGTTTACCGAAAGTACGCGATTCCACAGCATGCCATCTGGCACGTTGTTGGACATTTTGCAGCTTAACGCGCAGGCCTGGCAACCAATGCAGCGCTGCTGGCTTATTACAAGCGCCAACTTAGTCATCTATCTCACCTACGCTTTCTTGACTTCTACGAGGTTGTCATTGAAAGGAACTTGGGCGCCATGCGTACCCGTATAACTGCGCGGGATGCACGCGCTGTTGGTCACGTTTTGCATCAAGCCGCCGGGGCTGTACTGCAAGAAGCGCTCCTCGGCCATGTAGGCCATTCCGGGACGAATCGATTCATCCGCCATAAGGGTTGCCGTGAACTCGCCACGATCGTTGAACACGCGCACCGTATCGCCGTCTTTCAAGCCGCGCGCATTCACGTCTTTCGGGTTCATCATCAACGGCTCGCTGTACATCTGATGGAACCACGGCGTGTTGGACATATACGAATGGTTGCGGAAACGCGTTTTGCCCGTGATGAACGTAAGCGGGTACTTCTGCGCCAACGGATTGTCGGCATATGCCTCGCTTGGCTCTTCGAACTGCGGGAACGCCTGATTGAATTGCACCAGGTTCTCGTAATACAGCTCGGCGCGACCCGTATGGGTTTTAAGCTTGGGCGACGTTGCGCCAGTGACCGTTGGATCCTTGGCTGCGGGCATGTGGTAAACGCCGCCCGCCTCAACAAGCGCATCAAAGGTAAGACCCGCGATCTTGGCATCCGTCGATTTCGAAAGCTGATGACGCGCAAGCTCTTCGTATGTCTTGGGAAGATACTGATCGCAGTCCCACTTGGCCAGAATAAGACGCTCGATTTCAAGGTCGTCTTTGGCTTCGAACATGGGCTCGAGGGCCTTCTGCTGCAGCAGCACGTTGCCGAACAGCGAACGCAGTGCCTTCCAGTCTTCCTTGCACTCAAAACGCGAGGTGCTGGGAAGCACGATGTCGGCATAAGCGCAGATCGTTGAGTTGTAGATTTCGGAAACTGCCACAAAATCGAGGCTCTTGAGCCACGCAGCCGTCTCGTTTGCATTGCCGCGCTGGAGGAACGGAACGTCGCCAAAGAACATAACGGCATGCACGTTGTTTTCTTTCACCGGCATGTCGAAGAACGGAACCGGATGCGCTGCTGGCTTGAAGCCTGCGGCCGTAGGCCACGGGGCAAACGTTGCGGCAATGCCACTGTTCATGCCGCCGCCGCCCGGGTAGGCGCCAATGCCCGCACCGCGTTTTCCGTAATTGCCCGTAATCGCCGCCATAATGGCCAGCGTATGACCCAAAATATCACCGTTCGTGAACTTGTCCGGACCGCCCATGCCCCAGTTGATAACTGCAGGACCAGCGTTGGCATACTGATCGGCCAAGTCGACGATAACTTTTTCGTCAACGTCAGCCTTTTTGGCAGCCCATGCGGGAGTGTATTCAGCAATTTGCTGTTTGAGCAGCGTAAACTGTGTGACAACCTTTTTGCCGTCGACGGTGAATTCGCCTTCGAGCGCAGGAGACGTTGCAGTATTGTAGACAACCGCCGAGTTGGTTGCGGTATCCCAAACCATCGGCACGCGCGCTTGCACTTCTTTGTTGGCCAACGGATGCATCCAGGCTTCCATATCGCCAATGAGCATCTTGGTTTCCACGTCCACCAGGTCGCACATCGAGGTGTTGGCCTTCATGAACTCAGCGTCGTACCACTCGTTCTCGATAATGGCGTTAAGTACGCCCAAGAAGAACGCTGGGTCTTGACCAGGCGTCAGCGAAATCCATTGGTCAGCCTTGCTTGCCGTTGGACTGAAGCGCGGATCAACAACGATGAATTTGGCGCCGTTTTCGCGCGCAAGCGCTACCGATTCAAACCACGGAATGGCTGTTTCGGCCTGGTTATGCGCGATGTTCAAAATGGTCTTCGAATCTTCCCAGGCCCACACGCTATCGGCCGCCAACCCATGCGGCTGCATGAACGCGGGAATCATACCGTTGGCAATATTGCGGTCGATACCCGACAACGCTTCGGTCTGACAACCTATGTACGTCGGAATGAAGTTGAACCCGTGCGAATTCGAAGCCTCGATAGTTTTCTTGATGAACACGGCGTCTTTGCCGTATTTTTCCTGAGCAGACTTAAAGGCCGTCGCTATTTCGTCAATAGCTTCGTCCCAGCTAATTTGCTCGAACTTGCCTTCGCCGCGCTCACCAACGCGCCGCAGCGGCGTTTGAATGCGGTCCACCGAATAGGTGTTGGAGATTTCGCCGATCGCGCGCAAGCACTGCTTGCGGTTGCGCTCGTCATACAACCTCACCGGCTGAATGTTAACCAAGCGCCCATCGCGGACGGTGCAGTCAAGCGTGCATCCGCCGCCGCAGTGCACCAAGTGCGGAACGCAGCAATGCTTTTCTTCCGTTTCGGCCAGTGCCTTTGCCGGTGCAAGCCAATTTGATGTGGAGGCCATGCCGCCCGCCGCCACGCCAAGAGCGCCCGCAGCGGCTGCGCCCTTAAAAAAGCCACGTCGAGTTAAGCCTGCTCGCAGGCCCTTTTTTCCTGACATTGCTCCTCCTTAAAGGTGCCAGGATATCCTTTCTTCGATTCGCTTTTTGCAGCTGCGCAACTGCTAAGCGCCCCTCTCGAAGCTGGATATCGATGATAGTTATCGACTCAGCTGAAGCCCTCTAGGCGCATCGTATAGAACGAAGTTACGAATGTCTCGTACATGTTTCGTACAATGTGTACGATTTTGGCGGTATGATTTGAAAATACTATGCCCGAACGGATTCAGGGTTATGCAAAGCTAACCAGGTAGCAGCGCACATCATAACTAAATGGCGCACTGGACAACGATCGAGGAGCCCATCATGGCAGACAAAGACACGAGCGCAAAACAAAATGCAACCGAACAAGTAGCACTGCCCAAAACAGAGCGCACCAAACGCGAGGTCATGTTTGCCATGCTCGATCTGCTTAAAAAAGAGCCGCTGAGCTGCATAACCATGAGCGAGCTTGCACGGGCTGCGCAAGTAAGCCGCAGCACCCTGTACCAGCATTACGCAAATGTGCACGAGGTTTTCGCCGATGTCGTAAACGAATTCGACAAGAAAACCGCCCCCGTAATGTCGCAACTTGAGTGTTACGAAGGCGTTGAGCCCGAAGGGACGCAGCCTTTTTGCAACCTGCTACGCAAAACAAAGGCGTACCAGGCCGCCATCGACGATCCGGGCTTTTTGGATATGTTCACCGAGCGCGAGTCTATTCTTGAGCAGCATAGTTTCTATCAGTCGCTTATTTCAGCTGGCTACTCGCCCGCTGTCGCAAAGGCGCTTGCCGTGTTCCAAATAAACGGCTGCTATAAAGCGGTAAGGCGATACGGCGCCGACGATAACTTGTGGCGCGAGGTGCGCGAAGCAATTGATACCTTTATTTGCGGCGGCCTTTATGCCTGTCAAGAAAAGAAACGCCATCAGCTCAAAGGCGCTTTTCATTTGAAGAGCGAGGTTACGCCTATTTCCGAAGAGCAGTAGAACACGGGCGAGCGGATGCGACATGTAAGCTGTGGCCGCTCAAAGGCGCCTACGCGCAAGCGCACGTGTAAGGGGCGCATACGCGCGAGCTGTGAGCGCATGTGGCGTCAGCGGTCGCATGTGGCGCCAGCGCGCGGGCTGCGAGCGGTGCAGACCACAGCGGCTTTAACGCACTTGAGCGATGCCCAGGCTCTCCCGCGCCGATCGCATTTGCTCGGCTTCTGCCTGCGAAAACTCGAATTCAGCCTCGCTCCAATCCCACATGGCCTGGAGCAGAGGCGTAAAGCTTTCGCCGCGGCGCGTGAGGTGGTATTCAACACGCGGCGGAACCTCTTTATAGTCAACGCGCTCAAGGAAACCGTCAGCAACAAGCTCCTTCAGCTGGCGCGACAACGTGGACTCCGATATTCCTCTTAGACAGCGGCGCAGGTCACCAAAATGCTGTACGCCCTCAAGCGCAACGTAAAACATGATCTCGATTTTCCACTTTCCCCCGATCACTCGCTGCAGAGAAGAAATGGCCGGGCACCAGCTAATTTTGTGCGTTGCTTCCATTCAAACACCTCGGTTTATCTGGGGCTCAGCAACAAGAGCTCACTTTATGTATATTGAAGTACTCCATTTTATGCAAGTACTTTTCTTTTTGAATCACATGCGCAATAGTACAGCTTAAGAAAAGGAAGGACAAGCGCACAGCTTTACGAGCCGACGAGAATTGCGCGCAAGAAGATTTTCCATCGCATGCAAAAGAAATGCTGTCATGCACGAAGATTGCCGTCGCGCATCAACCGCATGCTCGTGCGTATGCCCCAAGCGAAAGGACCCATCATGAAGGTTACGTACTGGTCGGATTACGCATGCCCCTATTGCTACATCGGAGAAACGCGCCTGAAGAACGCCATTGAACAAACAGGTTTAAAAGACCTGGTAGAAGTTGAAATGAAGGCTTTCGAGCTGAACAGTGGCGCACCACGCGAAGTTGTGGGTCCCACGCTGGATCGCTTTGCCAAGAAATATGGCCTCACCAAGGACGCAGCGGCGGCGCGCATCGAGGGAATCAGCCAGCTGGGCCGCGCCGAAGGAATTGACTTCAACTACGCCACCACCCTGAACACGAACATGCTTGACGCGCATCGTCTCACCAAGCTCGCCCACAGCCTGGGCAATACCCAGTTCGAAGAGTTGTGCTATGAGGCCTACTTCGTAAAGAACCTGGTCATGTCCGACCACGACGTTTTGCGCAGTCTTGCCGCACAAGCCGGCCTCCCCGAAGCAGACGTCG
The DNA here is from genome assembly GCA_045545435.1 of Eggerthellaceae bacterium. Lineage (GTDB taxonomy): Bacteria > Actinomycetota > Coriobacteriia > Coriobacteriales > Eggerthellaceae > UMGS1502. Next base: position 11,294 of record JAZQAV010000015.1, read on the forward strand.
AACGCGTGCTTTCGAGCAACGAATACGAAAACGCGGTGCGCGCTGACGAGCAAAAGGCCTTTTCAATGGGCGTTCACGCGGTTCCGTACTTTGTTTTTGACGGCAAATATGCGATTTCAGGCTGCTATCCAACCGAAGATTTGGTCAAAATCTTGCAAACATCGTACGAAGAAGCGTTGGAAGAAGCCGTTGCAACAGGTGCCGCGTGCGGCCCCGATGGGTGTGCGCTCTAATGACTACGCGCATATACCCGTTGGTCGTACGCGATGTTTTTGCCACGTTCGCGTACTTCGTTGTCGACGAAGAAACGCGCCACGGGGTTTTGGTAGACCCCGGTGCCCAAGCGGAAATTCTGTTGCGGGAAATACGACAACACGGTTGGAAGATTGACGCAGTGCTGCTTACCCATGGTCATTTCGATCACTTTGGTGCCGCACGTGAGCTGCGCGAAAAGCTGTCTGTGCCCGTAATGGCGCACGAGCAAGCCGAACGATACCTTATGGATCCGTACCTTAATCTGTCGGCAGCGCACCATCGTGCCATGACCTTGGAAAACGCGCTTCCGGTGTCCGATGGCGAAAGCATTTGTTTCGGCATAAATGAGGCATGCACTCGCCTTGGCGAAAGTGGCGTACGTGCCCTCCTTGGCGAAAATGACGTTTGCCTCGACGAAAGCAGCGCATGCCCTGACGGCAATGGCGAGCGCCTTAATAGCGATCACACCCACGATATCGATTGCGGGACTTCGCTCCGCGTGCTGCACGTTCCTGGGCACACCAACGACTCCTGCGCGTTCTATTGCGAGCGTGCAGGAGTCGCTTTGGTCGGTGATGTTTTGTATGACGATGGCCCGGGCCTTACGGTGTTTCCTACGGGCAATGCTTCGTTGCTTCGCGAAAGCATTACGAGCGAGCTACTTTCCCTACCACCAGAAACGCTGCTGTTATCAGGCCATTCGCAACCTATGACGGTCGAGAAACTTAAAGGGCGCATGCGCAACCTATAATGCACGGGTGTTTCATAAGGCGCCCCTCTCAATCTTGCGGACACACTCCATCATACACGCCGCACGATGCGCAAAGGGCGCACGCGGCAAAACGTGCGCCCTTCGAGCGTGCTACATGAAGATCTTACCCGCATCCCACGCGCCACCGACCTCTTCGCCCACTACGCGATAGATGCGGCGAGTTGAGTCGTACACGATGGGGCGCATTTTGCCGAAGTCCACGCGGCCCTCTTCGTCAAGAATGGACTCATCAACGCGCGTGTTCACCACTTTGCCCACGATGCGCGCGCCATGCGCGTCGCCTTCAACGGCCGTAACCTCGCACTCCATCGTAAGCGGGAACTCCTCAATAACGGGAGCATCCACAAACTCAGACTTCACGAAGGTAAGCTTCGAGGCAGCGGCCTTGTTGACCTTGAAACCCGTCGCGATACCGAAATAATCGGCCTCGGCAACATGGGCGGCGTCGGCGGGCGCAACCGTAAAAGCGCCTTTGGCAACGATGTTCTCGGTTGTCTTGTGGTCGCCAATGTTGATGCACACCTCATGGCGCGTGCACTCCCCGCCCCATGCAACGTTCATAGCGTTAGGGGTTCCGTCTTCGGCGTAGCTGCCCACGATGAAAACCGATTGGGGGAACAGCTCGCCTGCGCTACCAAGATTCTTCTTTGCCATGTTTCTTCCTTTCGTTTCTGCTGTTCTTTTCAAAGCCGTTGAGCCTTTAAAACTGTTGGATGTCGTCTAGCCGCCGCCCCTTACCTTGGCAGCCATCTGATTGCCGCTATCTAGTTGTTCGCTAGTCTTCTGATTGCAGGCATCAAACCGCTTGGCGACTGGCTGGCTCGGCCATTAGCAACTTGAGCGCTTTGCCGAGCGATTCATTCACTTCGCGTGCCAGTATTTGCGCTTTTGCCGCGTTTAATTACGACAAAGATTTTACTGTTTACCGCACCTTCCACTTCGCAGTATGCTCAGGGTGCAACCTTTTTTCTAGTACTGTTTTTAAAGACAGGTACTATCTTTGAAGGTAGCGTTTTGAACTCGGCAAATAAACGCCGCGGGAGACGGATACCTTACGGGAGGCATCATGGGATTAAACAGCACGCCAATTGATAATGCCAAATTCTCGGGAACGGGCTACAGCTACACCATGTCGCTCATCCAGGGCAAGCATAAGATGGTCATCCTGTACTGCCTGATGGAATTCCAGCCCGTTCGCTTCAACGAAATGAAGCGTTACCTGGGCAAAGTAACCGACAAAACGCTGTCCGCGAATCTGAAGGAGCTTGAAGCGGACGGTCTTATCGAACGCAAAGAATACCCGCAGGTGCCGCCCAAGGTAGAGTACTCGCTCACGCCCCTGGGCGATTCGCTCATGAAGGTGCTGGACCAGCTGTGTACCTGGGGCGAACAGCATATGTCGTAACCGGCATTAGATACAACCGTCGCCGACTAATCCAACAGTCTCCAATCGCCAATCGAACGTAGTTCCAACACGTTGGCACGTGTGCAAATTCTCAAAAGGTGCCGAATATAAAATCTTCCTGCGAGCGAAACTAAGCGATCCGATTAGGAAATAGACAGAAGAAATCTTTGCACAAGCATCTTCATCTTGAGCTATTTCGCACAATAAACTATACTTCTGAATCACAGTAGTAAGAGGCACCATGGAGTTCAGAGACCTTGATATCGAACTGTTCTGGATTAATCCTTACCGGTATTCGCCAAAACGCGTCCCGCCCGAACTGAGGCGTGCGCTCTATCGAAAACTGCAAATGCTGGATGCAGCTCGCGATTTAAGGGACTTAAGAATTCCGCCAAGCAATCACTTAGAAAAGCTGCAGCATAATCGCGTAGGTCAATATAGTATTCGGGTTAATGGCCAATGGCGTTTGTGCTTCTATTGGACGCTGGAAGGCGCGAAAGAGGTTGAGTTCTGTGACTACCACTAGCGACTACATATCCACTCCAGGCGAAATCCTACTCGAAGAATTTTTGATCCCACTGGGCATCTCGCAATATCGCCTTGCCAAAGCCATACACAAGCCGCAATCGGCCATTTCTGACATAGTTAACGGAAGGCGCTCCATAAGCACCGAAATGGCTTACTTGCTCAGCAGAGCTTTAGGAACAACGCCAGAATTTTGGCTGAATCTCGAAAAAACCTACCAGCTGAAAACTTTCGACCAAAGCGCTTTGGTGGATGTTACCGTGCTTGTTTAAAGCGCACCGCGCGCGAATGCCCATTTCTTTTGCTGTTAGCACGTTCGCCAGCCGCCGTTCTTTTTACGTCGCTGACGGTCGGTAGAAAATGGCCGAAATCAATACAAAGATCCAAAGAACGGCGACGAACACGTAACGCGTCGTGGGACTAAGCTTTTGCTTAACGGTTGCGTTGTCCAGCAAAATGATGGTAAGCGGGACAGGAAAGAAGACAATCCACCCCAAAGCCCACAGCCATGTTTTGCGTTGGGGCTTTTGCTGCACCGGCTGCACTTGCGCATAGTAGGTTTGCGGGGGCATGTAGCCTAATGGCGCCTGACCAGGCGCGCCCTGCCCTGGAATCACCTGACTTTGCGGCGCATACCCTTCGGCAACCTGCTGGTGCTGGGCGCGCTGGCGACCACGTTCGAATTCGTATCCAGCCCGCTCGGCGTTGTTGATGATTACCGGACGCGATTCGTCATCGATACGAAAAAACGATCCGCAAAATTGGCATCGGGCTTGCTTCAAGTCGGTGTCAACGGTTAACTGGGCCCCACAGCCTGGGCACTTATAATTAACCAGTTTCATAACGCTCACCAACTTTTTCTCACGCAGAATTAAATGCTGCTTATTAGTTTAACCTTTGCAGCGGGTTTCTGTGGGAACGCAACTGGACACTAAAGCCCGTAACCCCTCTCCCATCACTGCTATGCACCATGTTGAGGCGTTGACCGTGAACACTTCCGCCCGATAGCATTCAAGCTACGAGCATGGCTTTACTCTGTTGTATTACGGTATTACAATATATCTACATTACTGCAGTGCGAAAGGTTTGGCCATGGACGCAATGGTCTCGGCGCGCGTGCCAGCCGAAATCAAAAAACAGGGCGATGCAAAACTCAAGGAAATCGGCTCATCAACAACCGAGTTGATTAACGCCGCCTACAATCACCTCCTAAAATACGGCGAACTTCCCGGCGCAAGCAGTTACGAAAATCCCGTTGAACCCCAGGTAAAAAGTATTTCGGGCTCTGCTGCTCGCGAATTTATGAAAACGTGGGAAAAGCGCGCGGCGCTCGATGCGCAGGGATACAACGGGGGCAATTTCAAGGAAATGCTCAACCAAGCAAGGGACGATTACTATGCGCGCTTTGCTTGATACCAACATCGTGTACGACGTTTTGCGCAAAAGGCCTTTCGACGCAGAAGGGCTCCTCACCCTAAAAATCATGCACGCATTTGATGATGTTGAATTATGGGTGTCTGCAAAATCGTACACCGATCTGTATTACCTCATACGCAAAGAGCTTTCTTCCGAAGATGCTCATAACCTGCTGGAAGATATGCTTACGTGGCTGCACGTTTGCTCAATCGACGAAGGCGACGTGAAAGCTGCCCTCCGGGCGCACTGGGCCGATTTCGAAGATTGCCTGGTAAACGTTTGCGCTGAAAAGGTTAAGGCGGACTACCTGATCACACGCGACTCCAAGGGGTTCGTTAAGGCTCGCATTCCTCACGGCAGCGCAAGTGATTTCGCTAGCTTCGTGTTCGAAAAAACCGGCGTCCGCTACGCCATAGAGCAAGACTTTTAACGCCAATTGCCCCGAACGCCGCAGAGCGAATGGGGCAATTGCTGTTCAGGGGCTGCTTGCAGCGGCGCTTTGGTGCAGGAGCGCTGCCTACTATCGCTCGAATTTTTGATAAGGCAGCATATTGCGCACGCGCTCCTGACCATCAAGCGCTTCTTGCAAACGTTTTTCGTAGTATGCTTGCCCTTGGGCAATATCCACGCGCAAACCGCGCTCGGCAAGTTGGTACAGCTCAAGCGCCCGTTCGAGATTAAAGGGAATGCCCAGCGATGCGTTCTCTTTGTTTGAGATAAGGCGAGCGATGCGAATTGCGGCTTGCGCCTGCATGGTTATCTCGTTGGCAAACCTCAGGCATTTTTCGTACAGGTAATAGGCTGCGCACAAATCGCGTTTGACAACTTTGCCGCGGCTGTACATATCGCCTAACTTGTACAACGCTTCAGGCGCATCGAACAAGGCTGCGGCTTTTGCATACTGCATAAACGCCTTCACATGGTCGGGCGTGCCCGTGCGTCCATATTCGTAAATGTATCCCAGGTTGATAATTGCCTGCACAACACCCTTGCTTTCGGCGAGCTCATACAGCTCTTTTGCCTTAACGTAATCTTGCTCAACAAGATCGCCGGAATAGTACAGGGCACCAAGCCAGTTTGCGCAGGCGCCATCTTCGCATGCAGCGCCGTAGTTTAAGCCAAGTAGCACCAATCGAGAGAACGTTGGGTTTCTATACCAAGCGTAGGTGCGCTCGTATTCCTCCTCCAACACGCGCTCAAAACCTGTCGGATCGTTCTCTATCAGGTTAACAGCAAGGTCAACGCAGGTTCTTTTGAAGTCTTCGTCCGGGCCGAAGGCAAATCTTTCATCTCCCGATTGAAACTTACCGTTCGAGACATCCTCTATAAAGGTATAGTCACTTTCGTTAAAAAAGACCTTGGCATGAGGACGTTTGGCCATCTCGTCGTCAAAGCGACGACCGCACGCTTGACACTCATACGGATACATTGAATCGTCGGACTCAATCACGCAACCATGCAAAACCAACTCGCCTGCATCCAAACCGTCTCGCAGTTCTTGGTTATAAGCTGGCATTCCGTATATGACCTCTGCAATTCTTTCCGAGCCACAATAGGGACACGTAATTCCTTCTGCCATGGTTCCCCCTTTGTTGCACACCTGAGCACGACGCTCGCTAACGCGCTTTAACGTATTGTTTCTATAAAAAGCATTTTCACACAGGTGGCGCGATGCCAGAGTACCAGGCATTGGACAGCGAAAACTTAAGGCACATTGCTCAAAGCCCCGCCTGCGACCCAAAGGCATCTGTCGCTAAGCCCTAAACGGGTAGCGCTCGAACGATTCTTTCGTTGCACAAGAGGTCTTTACGGTTGATTGGCCCTGAGCGCACAGAGCCGTTTTCTCTCTTCGTTGAAATGCATTCATTCAGCATGATATACTCCTTTAGGAGTATAGTTTTGGAGGGTATCATGAAGCTTTTTCATGGATCAGACCATATCGTGAGCGCTCCATCCTTTGGCCTGGGGAAGCCCTACAACGACTACGGCCAGGGTTTTTATTGCACTCAGCACTCCAACATGGCAAGCGAGTGGGCGGTTGGTTTCGACCACGACGGATTTGTCAATGAGTACGATTTGAACACCAGCAACCTGAATATCGTAAAGCTTGACGCGCCCGAATTTACGACACTGCACTGGCTCACGGTTCTCTTAAAAAACCGCTGGTTCGACGTGCGCGCCCCCCTCGCCAATGAAGCGCGTGAATATTTGATAGCCAATTTTTCAATAGACCTTTCCAAGGCCGACGTGATCGAAGGCTATCGCGCCGACGACAGCTACTTCACGTTTGCCCAAGACTTCTTGAATGGAGTCATTTCGTATCGCCAGCTTGAGAGCGCAATGCGGTTGGGCGACCTGGGAAAACAGGTGGTCATAAAAAGCGAGAAAGCTTTCTCGCTTTTGGAGTTTCAAGGAGCCCAAACCGTTTTGCGCTCCGCTTGGCTGCCGCGTCGCGAACGCCGCGACCGCGAAGCACGAGAGCATTATTTCAATCGTGAACGGAACGCCCGTAAAAAGGGAGATTTGTTCATCGCGCAAATAATCGACGAGGAAATGAGTGCCAACGATGATCGCTTACGATGAAACGTATCTTTCGGGAGCACAAAGACGCCTGGGCGCCCTGTACGATTTCGCAACCTACGGCCTTAAGCTGGAACTGGCACAGGTCCATGCGGCATTTCTCGCCAGCCCTCTCTCTTGGCGCTTTGCCGCAGGTGATCCAGCAACCGTAGCAGGCCGTTCGGGCGAAGAGCTTGCGCTTGAGGTCTTGAGCTCGCATGAAACAAGCGCTGTTTTGCACAAAGCGAACGATGACTCATGCAAAAAAGACGGCAGCCTGCGCGCTCAAACAAAGCGGGAAGCCCCTTCCATCCAAGAATGGAACCCCGGCGAAAGCGCATCGCCCGAATATTGGACGGGCTGGGCACTTGCCTTCTACCAGTGGGCAAGCGGATACGATTTTGCAGCCATCGACAAGCGCATCGGCATCGTTAACATCAGAGCGCTGTATACGCCTTATCACGAAATGGACGTCCGCCAATTCTGTGAGCGCCTTGATGAGCTGTGCGCCCATTCTCACCCTCAAACGAATTTGCAAGACAGGAGGTTGGCAGCTGGCCTGAGCCAGCGGCAGCTTGCGCGGGCATCAGGCGTGCCGGTACGCACCCTGCAGCAATATGAGCAGCGCCAAAAGAATATCAACCACGCACGAGCCGATTACGTAAGCGCCCTTGCACGCGTGCTGGGATGCAACTCGGCCGACCTGTTCGAACACGACGCCAAGTCGAACATCGAATACGCGGTGGTGCGGTTGTAACAGGGGTTCACGTGACTTTTTGGCCAAATCCCCTACATTTCAAGCAGCGCGTTATCTTTTTAGGAAAAAGCAATCTCGCGATACGAGAGCCCACCTTTATCTTGTACCCATTCGAAAAAATCGTCGCAGGTCATAACCGGGAAGTCCGACAGAGCGAAATCTTTTACATTGCCCGTAATTACCGCATCAGGTTTTATTTTGTGAGCCACCTGATTAATGCACGCATCCTCGAAATCAAGCCAGGTAGACGCAAGGGCCTGATCGATATCGGCGCTATCGAAAGCGCAAGCATTCACAAACGATCTAAGCTTGGCCAACTGCTGCTTTGCCCATGACGACTGACTGGCTTTGCCACCTTCCGACAAAATATAGAAGATATCGGTAGCTTGCGTAGCCGAAAGCCACAGCTCGAACTCCCCCAGCATTCCAAGCGCCAGGATAAGTTTGGCCTGTTCTGCATATGGTTTTCGATTGGCTAGGGCATCGATGAAAACATTGGCGTCAAGAAGCAGCCTATAAGTCATGCGAATCACCGAACTCAAAGCCTCGCCCTGAAAGGCGTTCCTGCTTTATTTCATCGTCGCTCATGGATGCAAATCGATTTGCAGGAGGGAGGCACATGCTGTTAATTTCTGCCAGCGCGCTCGCAAGGGCATCAGCCGACAGCGCAGTTCTTGGTGCCTTTTCGCCAAACGGTAATGTGCCGTTTTGGATTAGGTAATCGTAGGCGCTGTTGATAAACTTCGAGGCATTGCCGCCAAGTTGTTCAAGCACCCTATTGCCTGCATCTTTTTTCGCTTGCGGCATGCGTGCCGTGACCATAGCATCGCTCATGGCAACTCCTTGTTGTACGTATTACAATGCAAAGTATACCATCTGAGTGTACAAAGAGATACGTGTAGCCAAAGATTCAACCTGCAGAAGGAAGCACGATGAGCAATGACGAAGCGCTGCGTCCCAGCGATGGGCTTACCCTTTCGCAAATAACCGTACATCCTGCTCAAGAAGCGTATCGCATAAAGGAATCGGGCGAACGAGAAGTTGGCAGGCTGTTCTTTGTGGAACAAGTTCGATCTTTGGGCGCACTGCGCCTCTCGTACGAATACAACCTTTATTACTGGCCCGATTCGGACTCTTGGAGCGGTGACGTTATTTCCCCTCACGGGTGGCACGATATAGAAGACGCAGATCTAGAGCGCTTACTGAAAACGTGCGCTTTGGACAATGCTTCTCGGCGCTAAACGTTGCGCACCAATTCCCTCCCTCGCTCTGCGTTCAATCCAATTGAAAATATTGATATGATTCTGATCTGATGAACACCTGCGCTTATATGCACCATGGGAGCTTCTTGGAGGCGGCATGCTAAAAGACGGATTGTACGAACAAGTCATAAATGAAGCCATTGAAGCCGAGCTCACCGAAACCGACAAATACGTCGAAACCGCTCCCCTCGATGAAGCCGAAGCGCCCAAGATTTTGGCCCAGTATGTTTCCGAGATCACCGAGCGCACCCTTGAAAACCTTCAAGATCAAAATTATAAGCTTGGCGACCAAATAGACCTCGTCAACCAAATCGTGCGCGTGGTAACAGGCAAAATGCAGCACGACGAAATAGAGCCGCAGATAATTGCCCAACGTGGCGAACAGTTGCTGGCGCTCTTCAATAGGCAGAACAGCATCCTGTCATTTGACGAGAAAAAGAAGGTTTTGCGCCCCGAAACATCCATCGCGGAAAGCAGTTTGTTCACCGGCGCAGCTCATGAACCGCAAATGTACACCGAGCTCAAAAAAGAAATCTTGTCGTGCAGCAAAATAGACATGCTCGTCTCCTTTATTAAATGGAGCGGCCTGAGGCTGATCATGGACGAGCTGAAGGAATTCGCCCAAAACGGCGGCGAATTACGCGTGATAACCACCTCGTACATGGGCGCCACCGACGTTAAGGCAATCGACGAAATACGTAAACTACCAGGCGCAAAGATAAAAATCAGTTACGACACCAAACGCACGCGCTTGCACGCGAAAGCTTATGTGTTCTATCGAGAAACAGGATTCACAACCGCATATGTCGGATCATCGAACCTGTCTAACGCCGCTATTTCGAGCGGCCTTGAGTGGAACGTGAAAGTGGCGAACAAAGACCTTCCTGCCACCATCGATAAAATTGCTGCCACATTCGAAAGCTACTGGAACTCAAGCGAATTCGAGTATTACGACGAGGGTCAGCATGAACGCCTTGCGCGCGCTCTGAAAGCCGAGAAATACTTCGATGCGAATAACGTAAATCTGTACACCATTGACGTGAGGCCCTATTACTACCAAGAGGAAATTCTTGATCGTTTGGCAGCCGAGCGAACTATTCGCGGCCATTTTAGAAATTTGGTTGTCGCGGCAACGGGAACGGGTAAAACAGTGGTATCGGCCCTTGACTATAAGCGCTATCGCGAACAAAGCCCCGGTCAACCGTGCAAGCTACTTTTTGTGGCACACCGAAAAGAAATTTTGGACCAGAGCCTTTTTACCTTCCGTCAGGTTTTGAAGAATGCGAATTTTGGTGACTTGTTTGTTGGGGGAAGCCGCCCAGAAGGCATCGACCACCTGTTCATGAGCATTCAGACGTTCAATTCTCAGAACTTCGCGGCAAAGACTTCGGCCGACTTCTACGACTACATCGTTGTTGACGAGTTTCACCATGCAGCTGCGCCGTCCTATCAAAAGCTGCTCAGTTACTACCGGCCAAAAATACTGTTGGGCTTAACCGCGACCCCCGAGCGCATGGACGGCCAAAACGTTCTCAAGTATTTCGATGACCGCATCGCAGCAGAAATCCGCTTGCCCGAGGCAATTGATCGCAAGCTGCTCAGCCCGTTCCAGTACTTCGGCGTTACCGATACGGTAGATCTGAAACAGATGAAATGGTCTGCTGGCGGCTACGACAAAACCGAGCTCTCCAACATTTACACGTTCAGTGGCGCTGTTGCCCAACGCAGAGCCGATTTAATCGTGTCATCCGTGCTCAAATACGTCACCGACATAGACAGCGTCAAGGGCTTAGGGTTCTGCGTAAGCATTGAGCATGCGCGCTTTATGAACGAACATTTCAACAGGTGCAACATACCGTCCATGTACCTAACAGGGAAATCGTCGGACGAGGAACGCCAAACCGCAAAAGACAATCTGGTTTCTGGCAACGTACGTTTCATTTTTGTTGTCGATATATACAACGAAGGCGTCGATATTCCCGAGGTCAACACCATTTTGTTCCTGCGCCCGACCGAATCTCTCACCATTTTCTTGCAGCAACTTGGCCGCGGTTTGCGCCTAGCCGAAGGCAAAGAATGCCTTACCGTGCTTGATTTCATTGGTCAGGCGCATAAGCGCTACAACTTTGAGACAAAGTTCGCAGCCCTGCTCGAAAACACGCATCGTGACATTTCGCGAGAGATAAAGGACGGGTTTATCTCGGCGCCAAAAGGATGCTATATCCAGCTGGAAAAGCTTGCTTCGCATTACATCCTGGACAATATCCGCAAATCTTACGGTGACAGCGGGTGGCTCATAGAACGCATCGCGACCTTCGAAGACGATACGGGTTTGCCGCTGAGCTTGGAGAACTTCCTTAACCATTATCAGCTGGACCCGCGCAACATCTATAAATGCGCTTCGTTCTCGCGCCTTTGCGTGCGGGCCGACGCTGCCGATAATTTCAACGAATCGCTGGAGGACGATTTGACCAAGGCGCTGGCGCGGCTTTGCATAATCGACTCGCGTCGATGGATATCGTTCCTGATTAACTTAATACCTCGGCTGGATACATTGAAGTTGCGGCACCTAACACCCGCGGGGAAACGTATGGCGCGGATGCTCGCCATAAGCATCTGGACGCGCACAAGTGAAAGCTGGAGCGACGAAGAAGTTCTGGAGCACCTTCGCGCGCTTCGCGAGAACCCAACCTTGACCAGCGAATTAATGGACCTCTTGCGCTTCCAGTTCAATAAAATTGACTTCGTTGATGAGCCTGTCGATATTGGTTTCGATTGCCCGCTTGACCTGCACTGCAGCTATACACGCGATCAAATCCTGGTGGCTCTCGACTTCATGAAACCTTCGACGGTGCGCGAAGGTGTGAAATGGCTTCCCGAAAAGAACCTTGACGTTTTCTTCATCACGTTGAACAAGTCGGACAAGGAATACTCGCCCACGACGATGTACAACGATTACTCCAT
>JAZQAV010000016.1:0-3281 GCA_045545435.1 Eggerthellaceae bacterium
GCCTAAACGAGACGACGGAGGGACGGAGTGGGGAGACCGGGTGGTGTGGGAGGAACTCCACCACAAGGACCCGTATCCGTTCTGGTTGGATTAGCTCAGAGACACACTTTTTGTCCTATATCCCAACATCTTCCCAGGGGCGGCTAATCACGCAGGCGCAAACAAAAGAAGAGGACGGCGCATTGTAACGCCGCCCTCTTTCTTGTGCTTGCAATCGCTTGTTTAGATTGAGCGCATCTTATGCGTTGCGCACGCTGTCGATGTGACGGGTAAGGTCGAGCATCTTGTACGAGAAGCCAACCTCGTTGTCATACCAGGCCAGCAGCTTCACGAAGGTCTCGTTAAGCTGAACGCTGACGGCGGGATCGAAGATGGACGTATGGGGGTTGCCGCGAAGGTCGCTGGAAACCACGATGTCCTCGGTGCACATAATGACGCCCTTCATGGGGCCTTCAGCTGCAGCAGCGCGCACGGCATTGGCGATATCGTCAAGGGTTGCGGGCTTCTCAAGACGGCAGGTGAGGTCAACTACCGAAACGTCGGGCACGGGAACGCGGATGGACGTACCGGTGAGTTTGCCGGCAAGCTCGGGGATAACCTTGCCAACAGCCTTGGCAGCGCCGGTGCTTGCAGGGATGATGTTGTCGAAAACGGTGCGGGAGAGCCTCCAGTCGCGGCTGCCGAAACCGTCAACGGTTTTCTGCGATTTGGTTGCCGCGTGCACGGTGGTCATAAGGCCCTCAACGATGCCAAAGTTGTCGTTAACCACCTTGGCAAGCGGTGCCAAGCAGTTGGTGGTGCAGGACGCGTTGGAAACGAACTGCATGTCGGGCGTGTATTTCTCAAGGTTCACGCCGCACACGAACAGAGGCGTGTCGTCTTTTGCAGGAGCGGACATAACAACCACTTTTGCGCCAGCGTCGATGTGCGCCTGGGCCTTTTCCTTGGTGAGGTAAGCGCCCGTGCACTCAAGCACGTAGTCGACGCCCAGCTCGCCCCACGGAATCTTCGTTGCGTCACGGTAGGCCATATCGGCGAGGATTTTAACTTCCTTGCCGTCTACCCACATGAGGCTCTTTTCGTCGTCGTAGGACGTTTCGCCTTGCCAGCGGCCATGGACGGAGTCGAACTTCATAGCGTACTCCACCTGCGATGCAGGATGTCCGGGCGCGTTGATGGCAACCACTTCGATGTCGTCAGATTTGATTGCTGCTCGGAATATTTGCGAGCCGATGCGGCCGAAGCCGTTGATACCTATTCTGATCATCTTACCAACTTTCGCAAGTCGTCGTTTGCGGGTGGCCCCCGCTTTTTCACTGGGCGTTCGCACATGCGCACGAAACACGCTTGTAACAATGTTAATGCACCTTCGCTTCAAATGGGGCCACAGCATCATGGTATTTCTTGAATGCGGTAGAAAACGTTCGACGGGCGACCTTACTGTGCGCAAAAGAACGGACGCTAAATGACGCGAATGTGACAAATACGTATCGTTCATTGCAATTAGGAGAGGGCCCCGTATAATCGTAGTTATTCAACACGGCGTTCAATATTGTGCGCTGTGTTGAAAGATGCTAGGCATCCTGTGCGTTCGATGGCAGGTGCTGCGGCCTCGAGGAAAGGGACTGAATGGCTCAGTCAGGCGAGGACAAACGCGTCGTCCGCACAAAGAAGGTTTTGCGGCAGGCGCTCATAGACCTTACCGAAGAGCGTGGCCTTGACGGTTTCACGGTTAACGATTTATGCATCAAAGCCGACATCAACCGCGGTACGTTCTACAACCATTTTCGTGACAAGGACGATCTTCTTAACGTGCTCGAAGACGAAATCCTTGCCGATCTCACTCGTTTCCAAACCCATATGGCGGCGTTAAGCCTTCCGTCGGTTGCGGTATACGTTGCCAGCAAACGCCCGTTGCCGCTGCTCGTCGAGCTGTTCGACTACCTGCGCGAACAGGGCGATTTCCTGCATGCCGTCCTGGGCGCCGGTGGTGATGCGTCGTTTGGTATTCGCCTGCGCGACGTTGTGTGCACACATCTGGTGCAGTCAATTTTGCACGAGCGCTATCGCGAGAACCCCACGCCGTTCGTAAACTACTACGTAGCGTTTTTTGCATCCGCCTATTTGGGCGTGATCACGCGTTGGATAGAGACGGGTATGCAGGAAAGCTCCGAAGAAATGGCGCGTATAGCGATGCGCCTGCTGTTCATAAAACCAGGGGAATCCATCACGTTGTAGGGTGCGACGTCGCAAGATTAACCGCTTGATAATGTTGCTTTCGAGAGCGTGAAAGTTGAAAGAAAAGGGAACTATCATGACAAGCTCAGTTGAAAACAGCGAGAACGTTTTGACGTCGGCCCCTGTAGCCGAATCAGTGGCTTCTGCAGCTGCGTTGGCGGCGCCAACGCCCGCCCCGAAGACGGCAGAGGCATCTGGTGAAACCGAACCGTTGCATATTGGCATCGACGTGGGCTCCACCACGGTGAAGCTGGCAATTTTGGACAAGGAGAACAAGGTACAATATTCCATCTACCAGCGCCATCACTCTGACGTGCGCGCCACGGTTGCCGAGGTGCTCGAAAAGGCGGCCGAAGAATTCGGCGATCGCCCCATGACCATCGCCATCACCGGCTCGGGTGGCCTGCTGCTCGCCAACTGGCTCAACGTTGAGTTCGTCCAAGAGGTTATCGCCAGCAAAACGGCCGTAGAAACATTTATTCCCAAAACCGACGTGGCAATTGAGCTGGGCGGCGAGGATGCCAAGATTATCTATTTCGGCCAGTCCATCGAACAGCGCATGAACGGCACGTGCGCAGGCGGCACCGGCGCGTTCATCGATCAGATGGCCGCGCTTCTTGATACCGATGCCGGCGGCCTCAACAAGCTTGCCGAAAGCCATGAGACCATTTACCCCATTGCAAGCCGTTGCGGCGTGTTCGCGAAAACCGACGTTCAGCCCCTGCTCAACGAAGGTGCGCGCAAAGAGGATATTGCGGCAAGTATTTTCCAGTCGGTGGTTACGCAAACCATCAGTGGCTTGGCGTGCGGCAGGCCTATTCGCGGCTACATCGCCTTCTTGGGCGGCCCGCTGCAGTACCTTCCTGAGCTGCGCAAACGTTTTTATGAAACCCTCAACCTTGACGAAGAGCACATCATCGTGCCCGAGAACGCCCACCTGTTTGTGGCAAGCGGTTGCGCAGTGGCAGGTGCGAAATCGGACACCATCAAAGTGGAGCTGCTCAACGACGTTATCGAGCGTCTGCATAACCTTGGCGACGTGC
>JAZQAV010000017.1:0-37585 GCA_045545435.1 Eggerthellaceae bacterium
CGTGCCCGCAGGGGGGTACGCCGACTACCTGTTCGCCGCCATCTTGGCAGAGAAGGGCTACGACGAGCTGCTGGGCGTTCCCTGCCCATGGGACTGCGTTTGGCACGCGAAGGACGGCGACGGAGCCGAGCGCGAGGTGGAATTCAACGATGCGGACGGCTTGCAGGTCGTCTGCGTGCTCGGGTACTACGAGCGCAACGCCGAAGGCACGAGGAAGTGCCTCTCTGACCTCGTCGACCGCCTCTTCACTCTGCACATGGCCGACGTGCGGACGGTGTCGCTTGGCGGAGGCCAAGAGTGTCGCGTCATTGCTACCGGCATCTCCTCGCTCTGGTGGTGCGCGATTGACAGTTTGCGCGACGGGCGGCTCGGCACGTGCGAGGTGTGCGGGAAGCCCTATGTGGCGCGTGGCGAGCGCGGCAAGCCGCGCAAGTACTGCTCCGATGCATGTCGGCAATGGCACAAGAACCATCCGGGTGAGAAGAGGGCGAATTATTAGGCAAACCACCCTGAAGGGGGTTTGATATAGCGATTGGCAAGGCGCGGATTGCAGAAAGGTGGTGAATTATGGCAAAAGGCGATGGAAGCATAACGCAGGTGAGGGATAAAAACGGCAACCCTGTGCGCAACAAGTGGCGCGTATGCGTCTGCTTCGGCCGCGATCCGGAGACGGGAAAGCAGAATCGGGTGGTCCGAAAGGTCAACGGCACTAAGTCCGATGCGCGGGCGGTTCGGGACCAGATTAAGCGCGAGCATGAGAACGGGTTGAGGTTCGAGGGCACGCGTGTCACGTTCGCGCAGATGTGCGACATGTGGACCGAATCGCGAAAAACGGTTGGCAATGCAAGCAAGAACACGATAACGCTCGATGCGCAGCGACTTTCCCATCTGTATCCCTACATAGGTTCGAAGAAGCTCTTGGAAATCGACCCAAAGACCATCGAACTCCTGATGGCGGACCTGCGCAGGGAGAGCGGTCTCAGCGGGACAACGCTCAGCAAGATTTTCTCACTCGTAAAGCGTGTCATGGAAAAGGCGGTTGACTACGACTACATACCTCGCAACCCATGTGCGAAGGTCCAAGCACCGAGGAAATGCGAGCCGAAGCGTAATGCGCTGACCGTCGAGGAAGGAGCGAGGCTTCTCGATACTCTCGATCGGGCGCAGCACGAAGCGCTGGCAGAGATGCGCGCAAAAGAGACGAGGCAACGCAACCGCGGAAACACCGACGATCGCTCGCGTGTGCTCGGGATAAGCAACCTCTCGAGTGTTATTGCAGTGAGAATCGGGCTCGCGACCGGCATGCGCCGAGGCGAAGTTCTCGGACTGCTTTGGGATTGCGTCGAGTTTGGCGACGTGTGCCGGCTCAAGATCACCCGCTCGTATACTGCTGATTGCTCCTTGAAGGAGCCGAAGACGAAGTCGAGCGTTCGAACTATAGCGGTCGATTCGGCGACAGCGGAACACCTGAAGGGGTGGAAGGTCATCCAGGCGGCTTATCTCGCGCAACTTGGGATGAAGCAGGGGGAAACGACGCCCGTGTGTTGCACGGACGTCGGCGAGCTCTACGATCCCACTAATTTCGAGCGCTGGTGGAATTCGTTCAGGAAGAAGCACGGGTTTCCCACGCTGAAGTTCCACGAGCTCAGACACACGCAAGCGACGCAGCTTCTTGCGAACGGGGTAGACGTGAAAACCGTGCAGGCAAGGCTCGGGCACGCCAACGCGTCGGTGACGCTCAACTGGTACGCCCATGCGATTCTCGAAAACGACGTCGAAGCCGCCGCTGTGGTCGGAAACCTATTTGCCAGGCAATCCGCAGAAAGTAATGATGGAGCATCTCAAAAAGGCGCTCACATCATAAGGCTCACGGCGTAGTGCTGTGTTCGGTGTGCACCTCGTGTGCACCTGCGGGCCCGGCAGGCATCCCTAGAAAGAAAAATCACCGCCCAGAATTGGACGGTGACCAGGAGTTTCATGGCGGGAAGTACGAGACTTGAACTCGCGACCTCCGACGTGACAGGCCGGCGCTCTAACCAACTGAGCTAACTCCCCATGTGGTTGCGTTTCTTCCGAAACAGCGAAAGTAATTTTATAGAATACTTCTCGTGCGCGCAATACCCTTTTTCGGAGAATCTGCAAGTTTGTTCAAATCGTGGAGCCTGCCCCTAAAGGAAGGCGCCGGCGCTTGATGCAAGCCAGCCGCTAAAGGATAGCGCGGGCGCAGCGTGCGGATTCAGCAAAAGTTGTCGCTATTCCCAGTTACTGAGCACGTTCATAGCCCAAATACGGTCGATGACGGCTGGCTGTTCCTCGGTAAACGATGCCACAATCCCCTCGTAGATATCGCGCCCGATGGTGGTTTCGGTAGCACCTGCGGGGGTCACGAACTCAACGATGATCCCGCCATCCTCATCGAGCGCGCCATACAAAGCACGCGCATCCCTGTCAACCTGCCCAGTACCCACAAAACGATTGAGAACAGCCTGCTTGGCAACTTCAACCGCACGGTCGTCCAGATCATCGCGCAAAATGGCGGCTTTTTCGCGCAATTCGTCACGGGAGAAAGCAAGTCGCGCATAGTAACCCTCTGGAAGACGCTCTTCCAACTGAGCAAAGGCGCTCTCCGCTTTGGCAGGATCGGCCACATACAACACCATGACCTTCCTGCGCGCGTCATGATACAGGCAGTCATGGTTCAGCGTTACCACGTGGTTGCACGTGGGGCATTCGTGCTGAAACAAAAACCCATCGATAAGCCACTGTGCCACATCGGGGCTTTCCACATTGTTCACGCTCGTCCACACTTCAGCCGTGGAGACGTTTCCGCACTTAGGGCACGTAATAGAAACCGTTTGCGAGCCGCTCATGAAGACTCCTTTGCAAGCGAATGGGTTAGTAATGCTGCTTTTGACCGATGCAAATTGTACGCAACAGCAGGTTGCGGAAACCACCCAACCCCTTAAACCCTATACTCAAAGGCGAAAATCATCGGCGAAGGAGAGTTCAGAGTGACACCGGATACCATCGAAAACAGCGCATCGCACAACGGCTCTTTTGATACTGCGGCGTACGCGACCGCGCAGGCGATTCTTGCCGAAGACCAAAAAAGCGCTGAGGCAAAAATCAAAAACGAGATGGCACGCCGCGGCAGAATTATCGGCCTCGTCGTTTTGATATGGACCGCAGTAACCATTGCCGCATTCGCCGTTGCCCCCGGCGCCGTCCTTGCCGTTGAACTGGCATGGGCCGTTGTTGTTGCAGCAGGGGTCTTTTGGATTTGGCCCACCGTCGTGGGAAAGATGAATCTCAAGGATATCTACGCTCAATACAGCGCCCAACTCGACGTGCTCGAACAAGCGCACATCCCCTTCCCCAACACAGCGAGCATTGAGGATGTGATAGCGGCAATAGATGCCGCAAGCGATATCTTGTCCGCTCGGGACGCAAAAGAATAGCCCTGGGAAACGGCGGATCCGAACTCGTCAAGTAGCGAATTCGCAGCAGATGAGCTGCGACATTTACAGGTCACCTCATAGGCAAGAGCACGTCGCCTTAGAAGCACGCCAAGCGATGAGCCGGCAAAGCTGCCGGCTGCCTTATAAGTGAGCGCGTGGCGCCCTAGAAGCTCGTCAAGCATTAAACCTACAGCGCGCAAAACTCCTGATAACAAGCGGTAATTTTACCAATGAGCTCGGAGTAATCCATCTGCGTTCGTGCGCGCAAAAGCTCCGTCATTTCAACAACAAGGTCGCTCAGCGGCGTTATCGCCAGATTGGTCAGCACGCCTTTAAGGGCATGCGCCGCCTCAAAAGCTCGATCAAGATCCCCTTCGGCAATCGCACTTTCCAAAACGGCAAAATTCTTTTCCTGCTTCACCGATTCCACCAAACGCAGGTAGAACGCTTCGTTGTTCATGCAACGCGCCAAGCCCTCGTCAACATTGGCGCCAAACGCCCTTAAATCATCAAGCGTCATCGTCGTCCTCCATGTGCGCTAGATTGCCTTCTGTCGTTTCTTGTTTTCGTACATTGCTGCATCAGCCCGCACAAAGACATCGTTCAAACACTGATCGGCACCAGCAGCATATTCCGCCATTCCTCCAGCCACCGAGACGCATTGGCCATCTGTCGCCTCTTGGCTCGCCCGCTCAAAAACACTCATGAGCTGCGATCGATTCTCGTAATCGTCGCCCCACAAAACGGCAACGAACTCATCACCGCCCACGCGAAATACCGGCGAATGCTTGAACACGTCGCAGATAAAGCGGCAGGCGTTCTTTATATACTGGTCTCCCGCACTGTGGCCAAGCGTATCGTTTACGTTCTTGAGCCCATTGATGTCGCACACCGCAAGCGCGAACGGCTCCTGCGCACCGGCAGATATTTCCTTGTCTATAGCCTTTTCCTCGGTTTTGTAAGCGTGCTTGCTTTTCACACCCGTGAGCGCATCCTTGTTCGCCATGCTCACCGCTTTTGCGTACTCTTGCTCGCGACGCATCTGCTTGTCCACGTTGCTAATGCCTATGACAATGTAGTCATCGGCGCCTTCCACCACGCGCGTAGCCTTCATGTTCACATACGTCTCTTCGTCGTCGATCATAAGGCGGCAGGTTAACGTGAAGGTTTTATCGCGTTCAAAGTCGGCCAGCATGTGCTCTTTTGCAAGAACGTCGAAAAGCATTTCCGCATCGTCGGGATGCACGATGCGCGCCAAACCATCCCTAACGGCTTCGAAGAAATTGTCGCCGCTGCTGGCTATGCCCAAACGATCGTGCGCCTCGCGCGATACGCACTCCATGAAATGGTCGTTCTTGGTGTTCACGTAGTAAATGTTGAAATAGTCCTGCGCGAGCGCTTGGGCAATGCGCGCGTAGGTAAGACCATCGACGCGCTGACGCGAAAGCGCCCCTTGGGCGTCAACGCTGCTGATGCCCACCACAATGTGATGATCGTCATGAGTTTGAGCGCGCGCAGCCTTCAGCGTGCAAAGCGTTGCCACGCCTTCGATTAGCTGATGATAGGTCATCAAAAATGTCGGCGTTCGCTCCAGCGCCGCAGTAAGCGCCTTTTTTTTCATCAGGTCAAACACGCGCTCGCGATCCTCTTCGAGCACATCCTTGAATATGCGCGCCAGCTCGTCCTCGAAAAAGTTGGGGCCGCTACTTTCAATTTGAAGGTCGTCGCGCATGCCATGCATACCGAATTCAACAAAGTGATCGTTTTCGATGTCGACGTAATAAATGGATTTGAAACCGCTGGAAAGCGCATGGGCAATCTCGCCGAAGGTATGGCGACCCCTGTTTTCCAGATAACCCAAAATCGACTCGCTCGCCAACTTCTCGTCATCGGCGATCTGCTTGCGCTCTATTACAAAGTGCTCGTACTCATCTGCGGGAACCGGACGCGAAAAATAATATCCCTGCACGAACGTGCAGCCCATCTCGCGCAGCGCAATCATTTGGCCATATGTTTCAACGCCTTCTGCGATCACGGGAATGCCCAGATAGTCGGCAATATCTATTACCACTTCCAGCATCTTGGTATCGCTTTCGCCTTCGAAGGCATTGCGCAAGAACAGCATGTCCATCTTAAGCGCGTCAATAGGAAGCGTTGAGATCATGTTCAGGGACGAATAGCCCGTGCCAAAGTCGTCCATCTCAACACGAAATCCCAGTTCGCGAAGCTGGTTCACGGTTTTGATTATTTGCCCTGAATCCTGCGTGTAAGCGGATTCCGTTATCTCGAGAAGAAACTCATGGGGCGTTAAATCGTTTTCGGCAAGCACCCCAACAAGCGTGGCCACCAAATCGGGGTCGTACATATCAATGCGGGAGACGTTCACCGATACCGGTACCACAAAACCGAAGCGGTCTCTCCAGTCTTTAATTTGAGCAGCGGTCTGGCGCCAAACATACAAATCCAAACGCTGAATGAGGCCGTTGTCCTCAAACAGCGGAATAAAGATTCCAGGAGAGATAAGTCCCAGCTCGGGATGGAACCACCGCACAAGAGCCTCAGCACTTGCAAGGACGGGTATCTCGGGCTGAATATCAAATTTCGGCTGATAAAAAACTTTAAACTGCTGCTGCTCAATGGCCGCGGGGAAGTCTTCAATGAGCTGCTCTTCGAACAACTCTCGCTCATGCAGCTCGTTGTCGTAAAATCCGATGATGGCGGTGAAGCTGCCCGATATTTTGTCGGCGGCCATTTTGGCCCTGTCGAAACGGCGCTCAATCTCGAGCACTTTGTCAACGTTTTCATACACGCCCATGCGAAGACGAATGCGCGAATCGGTAAGGCCGGATTCGGACAGATGCGCTGCCGTGTTATCCAAAATCGCTTGATAGCTCTTACCGTGCGGGCAATACAGCAGGAAGATGTCCGCTTCCCTGCGGCACACGATTCCGCCCACGTCTATCATTTCTTGGCGCAACGCTTCGCTGATGCTGCGAAGCACCTTATCGCCATAGGCGGTGCCAAAGCGCTCGTTAACCATATGGAAATGATTAACGTCCACCACAATCGCATCCATTTCGGTGTTTTGATGGTACTGGTCGAACTGCTCAGCGTAGCGATAGAAGTATTCTCGGTTGTACAAGCCCGTCAGCGTATCGCGTTCGGTAGAATTGATGATCTGACGGTCTTCTGAAAGCTCGATGGTGCGCCGTATGCGCGCAAGGATAACGCGAGCCTGCGGGTAGGGCTTGGGGATGAAGTCACTTGCGCCTAAACCAAGACTTTCAACCTCTGCCTCTTGATCGGCGGTAACAACAATAACCGGAATGTGCGAAATTGCGGCATCGGCCCTCATGCGCCGCAGAACCTCGGTGCCGCTCATGACGGGCATCAAAAGGTCGAGCATCACCAGCGAAAGAAAATCTTTGTTTTCGCGGATAAGCTCCAACGCAACTTGCCCGTTTTCGGCAAAGATGAGCTCGTAGTCTTCCTCCAGTACGCCCTTGAGCAATTCCCTGTTGATATATTCGTCATCAACAACCAGAATGAGGCGTTTGCCGTTCGCTGAATGAAACCGTTCGTGGCTTTTGAGCATGCTGGCACTTCTCTCGTGTTCGCGCGAAGGCGATTCGCTTCTTTAGCTGCCAGAAGCGAAAGCAGTCACTCGCGCATCTTTCCCATCAAAGCTCGATGCGTCGTTTCCGCAAAGGCGGTAGCCGCAGCGCAATCAAACCTTATACGCCAACAATCTTATCATATGGGACCGCACGGCGCTTCACGGGCTCCTCTTTAGGCAAGTCTTCCGCAGGCGCTCTTTCGAAGAAACCCTCGCTCAAAAATGCGTATTGTCACCGCACCAGCCATCCGTTGACCTATTCCATAGTTAATACGAATTGTTATTCTTTGCTAATTTTTATTGTTAGTTGTATTAAACTTATTGCCGACAAAGCAACTGGTGCCATCAAAGGAGTTCGAGCATGGCGGCAACTAACAACCCATTCCTCACAATCAGCGACCTCTGCAAAAGCTACGGCGAAGGCGAAGCGCGCGCAATGGTGCTTCGTAACGTAAGCATGGAGCTCAACAAAGGTGAAATCTGCGTACTTTTAGGACCTTCTGGATCGGGGAAATCAACCTTTTTGAACATCGTTGGCGGCCTTGAAAACGCAGACAGCGGAAGCATCTTCGTTGAAGGAGAGGAGCTCACGGCGCTCTCCGATAAAGATTTGGGCGAGTACCGCCGCCGTCAACTCGGATTCGTCTTCCAATTCTACAATTTGGTTCCGGATCTTACCATTCGTGAGAACATCGAAGTGTGCGAACACCTCAGTAAGCATCCACTTAACGTTGATGACCTGCTGAAGTCGCTGGGGCTTTGGGAGCATCGGAATAAATTCCCCCGTCAGGTTTCCGGCGGCCAGCAGCAACGTTGCGCCATTGGGCGCGCGCTGGTGAAAAACCCTGGCCTGCTTTTGTGCGACGAGCCCACTGGAGCCCTCGACTACAGCACTTCAAAAGAAATCCTCGAGCTCATGGAGCAGGTCAACCGCGATTTCGGATGCACCATCGTCATCGTGACCCACAACGTTGCAATCGCGCAGATGGCACATCGTATCCTGCGTTTGCACGATGGAGCTTTAGTAGAAGACCGCGTAAACGATGCCCTGGTTGCGGCACGCGATCTTGAGTGGTAGGAGATTTGCACCATGTCCTCTACCCTCTCAAAGCGCTTTCCGCGCGAACTAAAGAACAACCTCGGGAAATACCTGGGAATGTTTTTGCTCTTGGTTGTTGCCATATCCATGACAACCGGGTTTTTGGCATCAGCCGCCAGCATCGAGAAAATCCTCAACAACGTACGCGATAACTACCTGGTTGAAGACGGAAACTTCACGACCAATTTTCCGCTGCGCTCCTCCGTTCGCGCAGAAGTAGAAAACCTCGGCCTCACGCTGTACGAAAACTACTCCTACGACCTGGTGAGCGACGTATCTCAAGCAAGCGGCACACCCAACGCCGCCAAACCAGCATCCGCAACAGATAACGGTGCAACCATACGCGTATTCCAAACGCGCACCGATTGCAACATCTCGGCCGTCGCCGAGGGCGCCAAGCCTCAGCGTGAAAACGAAATAGCCCTCGACCGGGTGTTCGCGCAAAACAACGGCATCCAGCTCGGCGACGTGATAACCGTTGCGGGAACGGACATGACCGTTGTTGGCATCATTACGCTTCCTGATTACCAGGCTTTGTTCGAACGCAATTCCGACTTTATATTCAACGCTATCACCTTCTGCGTCGCCGAAGTATCGCCCGAAACCTTCGCGAGCTTCACGGGCAGCGAGTCGTATACGTACTCGTTTATGCTCAATGATCGCACCGCCTCCGATAAAGAACGCACCGACCTTGAAAAGGATATTGCCGACGTTCTCTCAGACCGAAACGTTGCGCTTTCCAACATGATCGACTGCGACGCCAACCAAGGAATTGGCTACGCTCTTGACGATGTGATTGGCGACCAGCTTGGCTGGAAAGTGCTTTTGATACTGCTGATAATCATCATGGCGTTCGTTTTCGTCATTCTCAGCAACTCGACCATAGATGCCGAAAGCGCCGTTATCGGCACCCTGCTCGCCTCGGGCTGGAACAAGCGCGAGCTCATTTTGCACTACCTCACGCTCCCCTCCGCGGTGGGCATAGTCGCAGGACTTTGCGGAAACATCCTTGGTTACACCGTAATAGCAACTCCTATGCGCAATCTGTACTACAACAGCTACAGCATCCCGCCGTTTGAATTCTCGTTCAGCTGGGAGGTGTTCACCGTCACCACCGTGGTGCCGTTGGTGCTGCTTGTGGGCATCACCGCCATCGGACTTGCACGCAAAATGAACTGCACGCCGTTGCAATTTTTGCGCCACGATATCGAACGCCACAACAGAAGGGGCTCTATCAAGCTTCCCGAACGGCTGTCGTTCGAACGCCGTTTCAGGCTGCGCCTGTTCGTTCGCAATCTTCCTAACTTCGCGACGCTCTTTTTGGGCATCTCCTTTGCAAGCCTGCTTCTCATTTTCGGTTTGTGCATGCTACCCGTGGTAAACGGATATGCAAACGACCTTGCCGAAAGCCTGGCAAGCAAGCATTTTTACACGTTGAAGGCGCCACTCGAGCTTGAAGGCACCGAAGAGGAGCGCGAAGCATACCGTGCCGCGGGCGAACTCGCCGACACCATTGACACCAGCGCAATCGACGAAGATGCCGTGAGCGATGCGCTCGAGAACCTTCTACGCACGCGCGTAGAAGATCGCATGAGCGATTTCTTTGAAAACAACCTCAACACCACCGCCCTTGCGCAGCAAATCATGCGGCAAGGGGGCTCTGGTTATATCGCTGGTATCGCCGTTTCCGATTTGATGCAAGCTGCTAGCTCGGGTACGCCCGACACAAGCAACATCGATGCGGATGATGTCGATTTCGGCGAACTTTACCGCCTTGGTATTTTGTACTCGACCGAAATCGACCTCACCGATTGCGGTTTGGGCGTCGTTGACTTGGCCACGTTCAGCAAGGACAGCATAAACGCCGACGACCTTCTCTTTGATGCGCTGGACTTCAGCAACATCTCAGCCGAAGAACTGGGTCTTGGCGGCGTCGATATGGGCGGACTCAGCCTCAACGAGTTCTTTACCTTGCTGCAAAAAACAACGAATCTCGATGACGACGCGCATCCCATAAACACGCTGGCCAACGATGAAGACGCCCTCGCGCAAGCCGAAAAGGTTGCCGTTGGCTCGCTCGACGTGCCCCGCGCGTTTGGCGGTGAAATGGAAACCGCCCGCGTATACGGTATTCAAGAAAACTCGCGCTATTGGGATGCGGACGTAAGCAACGGAAAAATCGTCGTCGGCGCAGGCTTGCTTGAAAAGTGCAACCTTACGCTTGGAACGCAAGCGACCTTCAGCAACTCTTACACCGGCAAAACCTACGAACTGGTGCCAAGCGCCGCGTACGGAAAAGCAACCGATACCAACGTCTATATGAGCATTGAAACCTATAACGAGCTTTTCGATGAAAAAGTTGACTACTTCAATGCCTGGGCATCCGACAGTGAGCTTGCCATTGACGAGCGCTATCTGGTAAACGATCTTACAGCGGACGAGATGGCCAAAATCGGCGATCAGATGGAAGACTCCATGAGCAGCATCATGAACATGATCACGTGGGTCGCCCTCATCATTTTCGTCATCCTTATCTACCTGCTCACGAAAACCATCATCGACCGTTCGGCTCGCGCAATTTCGTACATGAAGGTGTTCGGCTACCGCGATGGCGAAATCAACCAGCTTTACCTTCGCGCCATCACCACCACGGTTGCCATTTCACTGGTTGCCTGCTTGCCCCTAATCCTGTGGGTCATCATCTTCCTGGTGAAAATAGTGTTCATGGGCTATCCGGGCAACTTCGTTATCACCATTGACCCCCTCGTTTACGTGAAAGAGATTGCGCTGGGCCTGGTATGCTACGCCGTTGTCGCACTGCTGCATATGAGGCGCATCAAAAAGGTACCGCTCGCGCTTGCCCTCAAGGTCCAAGAGTAACGCGCCTCAAAACGAGCGCTCCGCCTTTCAAAGCAGAGGCGGAGCGCTAGCAAGCACAGCTCAAATGCGGTAAAGTATTTGGATGCATTTTCAGCACGACGTTATTCCGAGGAGCCGCATGAGCAACGATTACGCAGCAAACACCAACGTGGATCCCGTATTTCTTGAAGAGCAACAGCACCTAAGCGAAACATACGCAAAGCTCGTCACCATAGAACGCGACACGCGGGAAAAGCTTGATTCGTTGCGCAACGAGGCCACCAAAGACATGGGTGATATGCGCGACGAGCTGGCCCTTGACTTCACCTCTGACGATATGGCCATGGAAACGCTTGCCGAATACCAGTCCATGAACAGCATTATCGAAAGCTACAACCGGGCAATGGCGGTAACGGTCGAGCGCTACCAAAAAGTGCGCCAGCTGCTCCCCCGCCCCTACTTCGCCAAAATTCAATTGCAGTTCAAACCTGGGACGCCGCCGCGCGATATTTACCTGGGAACGGCGGGCATCACCGACGACGCACGACGCCACTTCATCATCGACTGGCGCAGCCCCGTTGCCGAAACGTATTACAACCAAGAAATGGGGCACACTTCCTACCGCGTGGACGATCGCACCATCGAGGTGGACTTGAAGCTGCGCCGCCAGTTTGACGTCGACCGCAACAAACTGAACGCCTACTTCGACACCACGGTGGCCATTGAAGACCCGCTGCTTTTGGCCCAGCTTGCCAAGGACCATTCGGAAAAGCTCTCGGCCATCACCGCAACCATCCAACGCGAGCAAAACAAGGTCATCCGCTACGACGACGTGAAGGTTTTGCTGGTTAACGGCATAGCAGGCTCGGGAAAAACCTCGGTTTTGCTCCAGCGCATCGCCTACCTGTTCTACCGCTACCGCGAAACCCTTGACCCCGCCCAGGTGCACCTGTTCACACCAAACCCCATGTTCGGCAGCTACATCGACAACGTGCTCCCCGATATGGGCGAGCGCAACCCCCGCATCACCACTTGGAACAAGTTCATTGACGGCCTTGGCCTTACCGGTCGCGGCATGGGCACCGCAGTGAGCGAGCAGCAACTGCACAACCTTGAAGCGGCAACGCGCGATGTTCAACTGAGCGTTGACGACCTGAACCCCATCGAATACAACGGGCGCGTTCTCATAAAGGCTTCGCAGGTGAAGAACATCGTCGAGAAATTCGCCCGCGTTCCCATGGGTCCCAGATTTGCGGCTCTGGTAAACGAAGAGCTCTACGAACGCTTCGCGGCACGCCTCAAACAGCTTGCCCAAAGCGACGAAGTGTATTCGCTGCTTGAAGCCATGAGCACCACCGAGCAAATTGACATCTTCGACCAGCAAATCTCGCTGGATACCGAAGAGGACGCCAAAAAGTGGGCCAAGCGCTACGTGAACATCCAATACGCCGAGGGCGTACACGAGATCGATCGCTTCGCATGGCTCAACGTTGGGCGCATCGGTGCTCGCTTGACCGGAAACCCCAACATGAGCTCCTTGGAATGGCTGTACCTGAAGCTGCTTATCACTGGTGAAGGAGATCGCGACGCCCGCTTCGTGATGATTGACGAAGTTCAAGACTATACTGCTGCCCAACTTATGGTGCTTGCACGTTACTTTAACAACGCACACTTCCTGCTGTTGGGCGACCAGCATCAGGCTATTAAGGAGCACACCGCCACCTTCCCCGAAATACGCAACTTGTTCAGCGCCATCCATGGCAGCCTTGACGACTGCCGCCTGCTTACCAGCTATCGCTCCACGCCGGAAATCACCCAGCTGTTCTGCGGTTTGCTTGACGAAAGCGAGCGCGTGCTCACCTCTTCGGTGCGCCGTGAGGGCCATCGCCCCGAAATCATCGCGTGCGACAACGAGCAATCATGGTTCGAAACGCTGCGGACACAAGCAAAAAAAGCTGCAGGTGAACGTGGTTTGTGCGCCTTGATTGCACCTGATCGCGGCGTCGCGAAATCCCTTGCCAAAAAGCTGGGCGAAAGCGTCACGCTTTTGTCGCATGACGCAAAGCTTCCTGCCAGCGGCGTTGTGGTTTTGGACTTGCCCCTTGCCAAGGGCCTCGAATTTGACCACGTGATAATAACCGACGCGAGCGAACGCGTTTTCGGCAACGACGACCTCTCACGCCGGAAACTTTACACGGCTGCCTCACGCGCGACGCAGCGCCTGACCATCCTCTCGTTGGGCGCGCTTACCCCGCTTCTTTCATGAGTGCAACCGAACGCTCCGACGCGCGCATGCGCGCCATCGCGCACAACGTGAAAACCGTCCGCCAAAAGCGCGGGTTGTCTCAGGTTGAGCTTGCGCGACGCAGCAATACCAGCAGATCGCTCATAGCTCGTTTCGAATCGACTGGCACCGATATCCGCATAGAGTCGTTGTGTCGGATAGCCGATGCCCTGCGCGTGCGTGTGCGCGATTTGGTAAGCGATACCTCCGAAAGCTAGCAGACCTGCACCTGGGCGCGCTCGCGTTAAGCTGCGCGCGCTCTGGATGCGCATCCCAACACGTTCCAAACAGAGCTTGAACACTGTTGGCACGGCAGTCCAACACGCTCGCTTTGCCGCATCATGCAAGGCGTGTTTTTTACTACCATGAACGCGTGCCCTTCTAAACGCCGCGCGCCGCTTTACGCAACACGTATCTTGCAAGCACGAATGTCTCCCGCCATATAGCGCTGCTCACATCTCGCGAGCGCACCTGCCCCTTGTAAAACCGCAAGACGCAAGCGCTCGTACGTCGCATGTCGCCCACACGCAACATGGCAAAACTTTCATCAAGGAGGAATCAATGCCAGCTCATCGCAAACGCGAAGCACGACTGCTCATTGCCGAAACATCAGATGCCCTTTCGGGAATTGCCAGCTTACTCGCCTCTGCTCAGCCCACCTGCACGAATGAAGTGCATGCAGTCAAAGAGGCGCAAACGCGCATGGCGCTTTCCTTCGCTTTGGAAGCGTGTGTGCAGCGTTTAGAACAAGCGAGTTTGATTCTTGACTAACGCACGCTTTAAAAAAGTAACGCGTGATATCTAATCGAATATGAAAAAGTCGCGCTGAAATACCTGGTGATATATAATTAAATATCAACGTTCTAGCTGGGACAATATGCTTTGTCCTATGAACATGGACGTCAAAAAGAGGCAGATTGGCAAAGCCATTCAGCGCAACAGGAAAGCCCAAAAGCTTTCCCAGCGCAAGCTTGCCGCTATGGCGTCAACCACTCAAACCGAAATCTGCAAAATAGAAAACGGTGAGCTCAATTTCGGCATCAACGTGCTCTTACGCATAAGCGAGGCGCTTGATGTTGATGTGCGGGAATTCTTTTCGTTCTAGCGCGGCAGAGCGCACGCGTCGCGCACTTCCGCACAAACAAACACCACCATAACGGAAATCTTGCAAAGGTATACGTCAGCTCGCTGAACTGCAAATACGTCTTATTCGCTGCGCTGCGATACGCGCGTGATGCTCTTCACCAAAAGCGCTTCAGTGGCTTCCTGCGAAGAGCCCGCGAATCCCGACTCTTCATGCGCTATCTCTGATGCAGCACGCTTTTCGTTGTACAGGCGCACACATTCGCCAATAAACAAATCGGGTCGCAAGCTTCCCTCGTTGTGCGCCTCAAGCAAAAAGCGCAGGCGCTTCGGATCTTCCTGGCTAAACACCAGTTCGCCCACAAGATAGTCGCTCACCTGCAGCGTTTTGTCCTTCTTGTTTTTGCGCTGGCGCACGATTTGATCTGGAACGACAAGCGCACCCGGCGCATAGGATAAAACCGCCTCGTATTCGCTTATCGGATACGCAACAGAGGCAGCCTTTTGACCCGCACCCAAATACTGCGCGCTTTGCACCATAAGATCGGGAACGCTCGCTCGCTTCAATGCATCAAGGGCGCGGTCGCATGCAACGTACTCGGTAAGCTGAATGTCGAAAATCTCACAGGTTGAACCCACGCCTACGGGAAGCGCAGCCCCAAAGGCAATTTTCATGTGCGGTGAAAAACCTTGCGAGACGGCGAAGGGCAAACCCGAGCGACGCACCGTGCGCTCAAGCGCACGTGCAACCTCAAGGTGCGACAACAATGCCAGCCTGTCGCGCTTGACGTACACCACGCGCAAGACGAATCGCTGCGGTTGATCCATATTAACAGCCCTCGCCTTCTGCAGAATCATCCGCCAAACGGCCGACGTTGCTGAGCGTACCGCGCTGCGCTGCAAGTTCGTTGTCAACATCCAAATCGAAGCACACGCCACATGCCGAACAGCGGTCAAAGGTGCAATCAGGCGTAGTTTGCGCCTGATCGGCACGTTCGCGCTCCCGCACCAGGAAGCGGCGTCGCACGCCCGTGGAAATATGCTCCCAGGGCAAAACGTACTCAAGCGGGTACGTGGTTTGCGCAAGCGCTTCCGCATCGATACCCAACAGCTCTGCAGCCTCACGCCAAGCATCCTCGTCAAAGTATTCGGTCCACGCATCAAAGCGTGCCCCACGGCGCCATGCCTCTTCGACAAGCGCCGCCGCCTCACGACCCGATCGGCTCATGATGGCTTCAACGAAGCTGGTTTCGGGATCGTGCCAATGCACGGCAATTGCACGCGTTTTCACGCTGGAACGAAGCAAGCGCACACGTCGCAGCGCTTCTTCTGGGGCAATTTGCCCGTCCCACTGGAACGGCGTCTGCGCTTTCGGCACGAACAGCGCCACCGATGCGCTAATTTGAACCGCCCCTTTTTGATCGGGCGAAACGGCGGCAAGCGCACGCGCGTAAGAGCGCTCGAGCAAATCGGCTATGCCAACGATATCGTCGTCGGTTTCCGTGGGAAGGCCTATCATGAAGTACAGCTTGCAGCGGCGCCAACCTTCGGCAAATGCGGCATCGATTGCGCTGAACAGGTTTTCTTCCGTCACGTTTTTGTTGATGACGTCGCGCAAACGCTGCGTGCCCGCCTCTGGCGCAAAGGTGAGGCCACCTTTTTTCTTGCCCGCCACCAACGTTGCCATCTGCGCACCGAAAGAATCCAAACGCTGCGAGGGAATGGACACGCGCACGCCCGTATTGGCGCATGCTTCGTTCAGACGCGTGAGCACGGGTGCTATCTGCGAGTGGTCGGTGGTGGAAAGGGAGGTAAGACTCACTTCGTCGTAGCCAGTTTGCGCAAGGCCCTCAAGCACCGAAGACACGATGTTGTCCTGCGTGCGCTCACGCACCGGTCGATACATCATGCCCGCTTGGCAAAAACGGCAGCCACGCGCGCATCCGCGCAGCACCTCAACGTTCAAACGGTCGTGAATAGCCTCCGTAAAAGGCACGATGCACGGCTCCCAGCCAGGGCTGGAAGCAAATTCTGTGAACAGGCGCTTTTCCATGACGGCGGGAATGCCCTCGCGCAGCGGCTCAATCCACGAACCGGCCTCTTGAGCCTCTTCTGCCGTGCGCCACCGATAGAATGAGGGCACATACCATCCCTGCACCTGAGCAAGCTCGAAAAGCGTTTGCTCGCGCGTTGCTCCCGCAGCACGGCACTTCCGGACAACTTCCAAGCCCTCGGGAAGCATCTGCTCCCCTTCTCCAATGTTGAAGGCATCGAAAAACGGTGCGTAAGGCTCAGGGTTGTAGGCACAGGGCCCGCCAGCAACCACAAACGGATCGTCTTCTGTACGCTCGTCGGCATGAAGCGGTATGCCCGCCAAATCGAGCGCCTCCAAAATGTTGGTGGCGGCAAGCTCATGCGGCAACGTGATGCCCACCACGTCAAACTCGCGCACAGGCGCGCAGCTTTCAATCGAAAACAGCGGGATGCCCTCTTTGCGCATGGCGTCGCACATATCGGGCGCCGGAAGAAATCCGCGTTCCGCCACAATGCCCGCACGAGCATTAACCACATTAACCAGAATGCGCAGCGCTTGATTGGGCTGGCCCAGCTCATACGTATCGGGGTAAATCATGCAGAAATGGAAATCCGCCTCAGGTTTGTAGACGCTTCCCCACTCGTGATTGATGTAGCGCGAAGGACGTTCGGCGGATGCGACGAACTCGCTTATCCGCGACCACAAATTAGTTAATTCGGCCATAGTGTCTACTTGCTCTCGGAAACGGTTACAGCCTCTCGCGTGCGCTCGACCGTTGCGCGCACCTGAGACATGGTGTCGGAAGCCGCCCCTGCCGCGCGTTCTACGACGTGCGCCACCCCGACAACGTTTTCGCCGCCTTCGAAGTATTCGATTATCGCACGACCCATTGCCGCGGTGCCCGCGTATCCGATGCCCGTGCGCACAACGCCTCCCAAAATGGGAACCAGCTCAATGAGCTCGCGTGCGATTGCTCGGCATGCGAATGCACCGCCCACCACGGCAACAATTTCTTTGGCGCGCTCTTTGCCCATGGGCTCACCGTACACAGCGGCAATTTGAAGGGCCATCTTCGCCTGATTGACCGTCATTATGGGCAAATCGGCGCCGGGGATTATGGGAAGCAGACCTACGCCGGCGTTTTGGATTGAGGTCTCTGACACCGATTCCATCGCCAACGAACGGCGCATGAACGGAAACGCAAGGGCGAACGCCAAGCGCTTTGAGCGGCATACCGAAGCTATCCACTGGCCCATGCGCTCGTCAAGGAGCGCCGTTTCTTCAGCGTCAAGCGGCATAGGATCTTCCAAAGCGGCCTGGGTGTCAATGGTTGCCGCATGCTGATAGCTGCGCGCTTTATCGTCGATGTCAACGGGCGTTCGCTTCACGATGCTTTCAATCGATCGCGTGATGCTTTCCCACAGCGCGCGCTTCGCTTTTTGGGGCGACAGCAAATCGCCTTGCGGCAACGGGCAGCCGACGCCCGCCGCAACCAACTCAACCAAAGCGGGCTGAGTAGCGCAAACCATTGCGGGAACGCCAACGTTTCTGATGGCCTCCGCGGAAGGACCCACCACCTCTGACGAGCCGGCAACGATAATGGCCATATCATCGGTGGGATGAGTGCTTGCGGGCACATCACCTAAGTAGGAGATGGTCAGGCGCACCGTTGGGCACTCGCTTGCGAACGCAGAGCGCACATGGGCAATAAGATCGGCGGGCGCGCTTGCGTCAATAAACACGCTTATCGACAAGGGCGTAGCGCGAGCTGCGTCGATATCGGCCGCCTCTTTAAGAAGCGCCTGCAAATCAACGGGCAGTTGCATAGCTGGTTTTCCTTCCCGATTGCCTGCTGCGAGCCCACACCGAGCCAATGAGACCCAACAGAGCGAAATTTACAATCATAAACGACGAGCCGTAGCTCATAAACGGAAGCGGGATGCCGGTAATAGGCATAAGCCCGCACGTCATGCCAATATTTTCGATAATCTGGAACAGCCACATGCCAACGATGCACATAACCGTTACCAGCCCGAACATATCGCCTGACGACCGCGCTATCCGAAATGCTATTACAACCAAGGCAATATACAGGCCTAAGAGCACCATTACACCGAAAAACCCGAGCTCTTCTGCAAGCACACAGAATATGAAGTCGGTTGGCGCTTCGGGCAGAATTCCCAACGCATGCTGGGTTCCCTGCAAATAACCTTGTCCGAACAAGCCTCCTGAGCCAATGGCGATCATTGCCTGCTGCAGGTTGTAGCCTTCTGCAGACAAATCGGTTGAGTCTTGGTTCATGAACACCAACAAGCGATTGCGTTGGTATTGCTTGAGCAGCTTATATTCGCCGCTCGATTGGCGAATTACCTCGTCAACGGCAAAAACCAGCACTACCAATCCCACGAAAATGCCCAGCGTTATGAACAAGAACTTGGGTCGCGCGCCGCCCATAACCAACGCCACGGCCGCTATGAAAATGTACACCAAGCCGGTGCCCAAGTCGGGCTGAGTCATAATGCAGGCGAAAGGCACCAGCATCAGAAGCACGGCTTTCACGTATTCGCGAGGATCGTCCAGTTTTCCTCGGTATTTGGCCACAATGCTCGCGTCCATCAGAATAACCGTGATTTTTGCGAACTCGCCCGGCTGCACCTGGATACCGATATTGATCCACGAGGTGGCACCCATGGTGTTCACGCCGATGATGGGCAGATGGGGCGACAAGATGAGCACGATGTTCACGATCATCAGAATGCGCGTCATATCGGCCAAGCGCCGATAATCGAAGCTCCAGAACGCTACCATAACAACCAAGCCCAAACCGACGCCCATAAGCTGGCGGGAGAAGCTGTAATCGGCGTCTACGGAAACGGCCGAATAAACCACCAGCAGGCCGTAAACCACCAACAGCGCCGAAACCACAATAAGCGGCACGTTCAGGAAGGGGAAACGTGCTGGTGCGGCAGTACGCGGGGTTGATGAGCCGGCTGAGCGCACGGTTGATATTTGGGGCAACTGAGGCACGATGCTTCCTCCTTCCTAGTCGGTTCGGCCCGAAGACGAGGATTTGTATTCAACCGATTGACCGCTTGACGCGGGAATAGCGGCGATATCAGGGGGCATGCCATTGTCGCAATCGCGTAATGCAGCCATGATCTGAGCGCCAATGGGGCCAGCCGTGGCCGCACCGCCGCCGCCCTGCTCCACCAGCACCGCGCACACGTATTTTGGCTTGTCGTAGGGCATATAGCACACAAACCAGGCATAGTCGTCTTTTCCGGCAACCTCGCCCGTACCCGTTTTGCAGGCAATCGCGTCAAGCGGAATGCCCACGTCCTCGAACGCGGTGATAAGGTTGGCAGACCCGGCTGCTACACCGTGCAGCGCCTCGCGCACGATCTTAAGATGCTCTTGGTCGATATCGGGCGTGGCAATTTCTTCGGGTTGGTACGTAACCGCCGGCGTCTGGCTGCCCGCGTTGCGCACTTCCTTCAAAAGATGGGGCTTCATCATGGTTCCTGTGGCAATGCCACCATAAGCAACGGCAACCTGCAGCGGCGTCACCAAAACGTCGCCCTGGCCGATAACCATGTTGGTTAAGTCACCGCCGCGCCAAACGCCCTCAGTGGGAACGTCCACCCAGTGCTCTTGCTTCCATTTGGGCGTTGGCACACGCCCCGCTTCCTCGCCCGAAAGGTCGATGCCGGTAAGCTTGCCAAAGCCGTATTTCTCGACTTCTTCCTGCATTGCGGTATCCGAGATGGAGCCACCTTGCGTTCTGCCCGCATAGAAGAAGTTGTAGGCAATTTCATAGAACACAACGTCGCAGGACTGCACGATGCCCTCGTGGAAGCCAATGGGCCCATGGCCCGATGACAGCCAGCATTTTTGGATATCGCCCGAATGAAAACCGTCCCAATAGCCGTCGCACTGCCATTCGCGTTTGGTGTCGGCAAAACCGTACTTGAGCGCCGCCAAACCGGTGAACGACTTGAACGTGGAAGCCGCCGGATACGTTCCCGAGATGCAGCGGTTCAAAAGCGGGTAATACGAGCTTTGGGACGAGTACAGATCCCAGGTGTCCTGGGAAATGCCGCCGATGAACGTCGTGGGATTGTAGGTGGGATAACTTGCCATGGCCAAGATGCCGCCATCGGTGACATCCATAACAACGATGGCACCCGCAACGCCAGTGCCCTCGCCGATTATGCCTTTGGGGGCAATAAGGTCTTTAAGGGCCGTTTCCGCAACATATTGAACGGGGGCTTTGATGGTGAGGTACACGTCGGAACCGCGCATGGGAGCGGTTTCGCTCACCAACGCCACCACGTTGCCGTCGGCATCGGCCATGACGGTGCGTTTGCCGTGCTCGCCGGCCAGCACTTCGTCGTACATCGATTCGATGCCGCTTTGGCCCACGTCGTCGCCCAGTTCGACGTCGCGGTTAGCAGGCATGCTGGCAAGGCGATCTTCGCTGATGGAGCCGGTGTAGCCTACCACGTGCGACGCGAGTGCGCCATAGGGGTACGAACGAACCGAACGCTCTTGGATGGTAACGCCAGGAAACGCATCGGAGTGCTCGGCAATGAATGCAATGTCGCGCATGCGGGCGTCGTTGGCAACCAAGCGCTGGCTTTGCGCGCCTTGCGACGTGTCCAAAATACGGCTGCGCACCACGTTGTACGGAATGCCCAGCACCGTTGACAGCCGTTGGACCACATCGTGATCTTCGGCAACGTCCGCGTCGGCTAGCACGGTAAGCGACGAACGGTTGCGCACAATAGCGGTGCCGTCAGCGTCATAAATATAGCCACGAGGCGCTGGCGTCGCGATAACCGAGTACTTGTTCTCCACCGCGCGGTTTTGGTAGGAACCCGACGAGAGCACCTGCATGCTCCACAGCTTCGCGGTAAGCGCACCGAAAATGGTTGCCGCAAGCACACCCATGGCAACAAAACGCGAGCGCACACCGTCCGAGATTTTTCCCGAAGGGACGCTTCCCTGCTGTTTGCCAATGGTTGTTGGGCCCGAGCCAACGGGTGTATCGTCAAGCGTTGTCGAAACGCCGAAGGTGTCGATGGATTTGACGGAATCAACGGGGCTTTTGTTTACCGTTGAAGCCGATCCGCCAACCTTTCCGCGCACCACGAACACCACCACCGCAATAAGTGCGGCTATCACAATTACGGCTATGCTCACCAAAATTGCCTGGAACACGAAGGGCTCCTATCGCAATTGCGTCGTCATGATAGGCGAAGCAGGGGTGTTGCCTTTAAGGAAGCGCGTTGCAAGCGGATACAGCAAAGCCGCCACAACGAAATCGTACAGCGCGCACGGAAGCGCCTGGAACACCAACGCTTCAAGAAGGCCCGCGTTGTAACCAGATGCCAAGAGCACCGCGCCGTACGCGGATTCAACAAAAACGAACCCAAGACCCATCACCACAAAGGGAACGAACAGGGTGTCGTTGTTCAGTGCGTAAAATACACGCGCGGACACAACAGAGAACAGGGTAAGCGAGAATGCCATTGCCCCCACTACGCTTCCCGAAAGAAAATCGAAGAGCAAGCCCAAAAGGAACGGCATGACGCATCCGAACGTTTGAAAACGCTGAATGGCGCACACAAAGGTGAAAACCACAACAAAATTGGGCATGGCGTTGCCCAGCGCAATGGACGGAGCCAGGACAAACTGCAGCACGAACGCCAGCACGCCCGCTACCACAAGCACCACGGTTTCACGCGAATCGTTCATGCGCCTTGCTCCTTTCCTCTGCTCGCTCTTATCAACCAAACGCGCAAGGCATTCGTCCAACGCGCATTCCCTTAATTGCTAGTCTTGCGTTTGCGTCGCCTCAGCGGCAGTTCCCGTCACCACAATGACGTCTTCAAGCTGCGAGATATTATCATTAGGGTTAACCACTATGCGCCCAGTTGCGTTCGCCGTCGTTTTTTCGACGCTCACGATGGTGCCCACGATAAGGCCGCTCGTGTAGCTTCCGCCCAAACCGGAGGTGACCACCACATCGCCCACCACCGGAATAACCTCTTCGGCAACATCCTCAAGATACAAAAGCCCCTCAAGCGAGCCGCGCACAATGCCGTTTGCGCGCCCCGATTGAATCATGACGGCAGCACCGGAGTTGGGATCGGTAAGCAAGCGCACGGTAGCGGTATGGCTGCCCACGTTTACCACTTGCCCCACAACGCCCGATGAGCCCATGACGGTCATACCGGTTGTTATGCCATCGCTTGACCCTTTATTGATGGTTACCGATTTGTTCCACGCAGCGGCGCTTGACCCAATAACCTGGGCGGCAATTCCGGTTACCGATGAGTTGTTCTTGATTTCAAGCAGGCCGCGCAAACGCTCTACCTCAAGGCGGTATTCATCCGCCTGCGCCAGCAGCTGACGCAGCTTCTGGTTTTGCTCGCGCAGTTCAGAAAGCGTTGACGGGTCGGCCGTAAGGTCGGAGACATCCGTTGAGACCGAAGTGACCGCAGCGCCTACATGCGCGCCCACGTATTGGGCGGGCACAGCCGCCATGCCAACCGTCGATTGGATGCGATGCAACGGACCGCTTTCG
Source organism: Eggerthellaceae bacterium (assembly GCA_045545435.1). Classification (GTDB taxonomy): domain Bacteria; phylum Actinomycetota; class Coriobacteriia; order Coriobacteriales; family Eggerthellaceae; genus UMGS1502. The sequence continues at coordinate 23,024 of JAZQAV010000017.1, forward strand.
CCCTCGCGATTGTATACGGCCACCAAAACGAGCGCAGCAACAAGCAGCACGACGAAAAGGACGCGTCGTGCCGAGTCCGACCCGCTCTGTTGAAAATTCAATGCCATGCGAAAATCGCTTAACTATTTCGTCCTCATAAGGGTTTGGCGCAACGCCGTGGGCGTTTCGAGCACCTTCATGCAACCCGTAACCACGTTGGTAAGCGCGGTCTCGGACACCCAAACCGGAATTTCAAGACGGTCGGTGAGGTATCGATCCAAACCCGAAAGAAGGCCGCCGCCACCCGTGAGCAAAATACCGTTTTGGATAATATCGCTTGCCAGGTCGGGATTGGTTTTCTTGAACGTCTCCTTAATGTTCACAACCATCTCGGCGCACGGCTCAATGAGCGCCTGGCGCACGTCTTCGGATTGAATGGTGACCTCTTTGGGCTGCTCGGTGATAACGTCTTGGCCCGAGATGATCATGTCGCGCTCACGGCCGTCTTCAAACGGCAGGATGGAGCCGATCTTGATCTTGATTACCTCGGCCGTGCGCTCGCCAATTTTGATGCCCAGCAAATCGCGCAGGTGCATGGAGATGGCTTCGTCCATACGGTTGCCCGCCAAGCGCAGCGATGAAGACGTTACGATTCCACCCAATGAAATGACGGCCACTTCCGTGGTACCGCCAGCGATATCAACAACCATAGAGCCCGTTGGCTCGGTAACCGGCAAATCGGCGCCCATAGCCGCAGCCATGGGTTCCTCGATAAGGTACGCCTGACGCGCGCCTGCCTGAATTGCGGCTTCGAAAACCGCGCGCTTTTCCACCGATGTTGCGCCGCAGGGAATGCAGATGACAATGCGCGGCTTAGCCTGCCACGGATACTTGCGCGGCGCGGCTTTATTAATAAAGGCCGAGATCATGGCCTCAGTGACATCATAATCGGCGACCACGCCGTCTTTAAGCGGATGCTCCGCCGAAAACGCATCGGGCGTGTGATTGATCATGTTCTTGGCTTCATGGCCAACCGCCAAAACGCGATGGGTGCTTTTTTCAATCGCGACAACCGAAGGCTCGTTGATGACAATGCCCTCGCCCGCGATGGCAATCAACGTATTCGCAGTTCCAAGGTCGATAGCCATGTCCGTCGACATTCCGCCGAAAATGCCTGAAAAACGGTCTAAAAAGGACATGCAGGTAAACCCCTTGAATCATTTGGTAACAACAAAAATGAGCACATATACCCATCCTTAGTATCCAAGGATTCTATCACAGCCTTCAGGCCTCTTAATGCGAGCTGGCGTGGCGCTTGCAAAATCCACAGCTGCGTCATCGAGCCGTAATGCTTCCCCAAGCGTTTCAAACCACCAGCGCAATTGACGCGGTTTAGGCTTCTATCAGGTTTTCCAGCGTTTCGTAGAGCGATTCCAAATTCACCGGCTTGCTCAGATGCGCGTTCAATCCCGCTTGAAGACTGCGCTGAACGTCTTCGTCGAATGCGTTTGCCGTGAGCGCGATAATGGGCACCGTTTTGGCATCGTTGCGACTGAGCGATCGAATTGCCTTGGTGGCCTCAAGTCCGTCCATTTCGGGCATGCGCATATCCATCAGGATCGCATCATAGTATCCCTCTGGATGCTGGGAGAATTTCTCGACGGCAATGCGACCGTTTTCTGCCAGATCGGTTTTGATATCGCGCATCTGAAGCGCCATGATAACGATTTCGGCATTGACCGGCACGTCCTCGGCAAGCAAAATGCGCCTTCCCGCAAGATCGGCCTTGGTACTTCCCTGCGCCAAGATGGCGCCCTTGCGCTGGAGTGCACCTTGGAACTCATCTATCACCGACGTTGCGAACAGCGGCTTCGAAAGGAATCCGTCAACACCCGCCTCCAGCGCCTCCTCCAGCACGTCATCCCAACGATACGCCGTCAAAATGATAATGGCAGAATCGTCGCCGACAATCGAGCGCATTCTGCGCGTGGTTTCGATACCGTCCATTTCGGGCATGCGCCAATCCATAAGAATCAAGTTATACGGATCGCGACGTGCGCGGCGCACGCTCACGCGCTCAAGCGCCTCAGCCCCCGACGAAGCAATGTCGGACGAGATTCCCGCTTTTTCGAGCACCAGGCGCGCGTGTTCGCAAGCCACCGGGTCATCATCGACAACCAAAACGCTCATCTCGGCGGGATTGACCGTGGCAGCACCTGCCAAAGAAACGTTATCGGCATCGTCAAGGGTAACGGTGACCTTGAACGTAGAGCCTTCGCCCTTTTTGCTTGCAAGCTCAATACGACCATTCATCATCTCAACGAGACTCTTGGTAATGGCCATGCCCAATCCCGAACTCCCGTATTTGCTGGTGTTCGACGAATCCTCTTGGCTAAACGTGTCGAAGACATGCGGCAGGAATTCCTCGCTCATTCCGATACCAGTATCGGAAATGGTAAACTCCATGGCCGTTTTGCCCTCAAAACGTGCGCCCGGCTCCACCGTCAGTGACACCGTTCCTCCGGTAGGCGTAAACTTGACCGCATTGCCCAAAATGTTAATGAGAATTTGGCGCAATCTCATATCGTCGCCAATGTAGTAATCGTCTACATGGCCATTGATATGGCACTGGTAATCAAGCCCCTTGTCGGCACACTGACCGCTGAACATGGTGTTGATATATTCGATGAATTTCGAGAACGAGAACTCCTGGTTTTTCATAACTATGCGCCCCGACTCGATGCGCGAAACATCCAATATGTCGTTGATAAGACTGAGCAGGTGCTCGGCGGAGTCCCCTATTTTTTCCAGATAGCCACGTGTTTTAAGAGGGGTATCGGGGTCGTTGAGCGCAATGGTATCCAGGCCGATGATGGCGTTCATAGGAGTGCGAATTTCATGGCTCATGCTTGACAGGAAGGCCGTTTTCGCACGATTGGCATTTTCGGCCGCATTAAGCGCATCGCTGAGCGCCTGATTTTGCTCCAGCGATTTGCGCGTTTCGGCATCGACGTCGGTAAAGCACGCACCAACGTTGTGGACCTCGCCGCCATCGAGATCTTCTGGATGACGAACGCCCGCGAAACGCACCATCTCGTACGATTCTCGTCCATGACGATAAACCGTATAGCGATACGAAATGACACGGCTCTCCCTCAATGCCTTTTTAACTGCATCGGGCTGCACGAAAGCCAAGAATTCGCTACGGTATTGCTCGGTGACGTAACGATTGGCGTACGCAGTCACGGCCTCCAGATAAGGGAATTCGTCGCCCTCGCTGAAACCGTCATCGATGTCGCCATGGGCTTGGTAGCACACGCCCTTGTTGTTATCGAGCTCAAGGTAGTACACGCTCCAATAGTCAGACGCCAGCGAGGTTATCATCTTCTGCTGCTGTTCGCGATGTCGTTTCTGTTCAAGCAGTTGTTCTTGCAACGACAAACGCTTTTCGAGCTCCTCCTGCTTTGCGCGATTGGCGGCCTCCATAGACTCCTTCTCAACAAGAAGCTGAGAGTTCCTGCGCAACTGTGCAAAAATAAACAGGAACATGGTTACCAAGGCTGCTACGGTCAAAAGCGACTGGACGATGCTTCTTGTGATTGTTCCGTCCGATATGGTGCTAATTTTTTCGGCGATTACGCTCTCGCGGATCAAGTACGTAAGCAGCCAATCGGTACCCTCAACGGGAATGTAGCTTAACGTCTCTTGAATACCGTTGTACCTGAAGGAAACTTCACCTCGCCGCCCCGCATTGAAATCGGCAACCACCGCTTCGTACGAGTCGCCCGCTTCATAGTCTGCCACCCGCAATGCATCCAAAAGGTTATCCTCGGCGGCAAGACCACCAAGAACCGTGTTTGAAAGTGCATAGCCATCTTTGGTATAGATGTTGCAGAAGGTGGTATCCGCATTGGACGACTGCATGGATACGCCTTGGAGCATCGTTTGCATATCTATTTCCATAAAGCAAACGGTAAGCGTATCCCCGTTGAAGGGGATGTTAACGGGAACCGCTATAACCACTTTCTTCTCGGGATTTGAAATGTTGAGAATAGAAATACTGGGTTCCGACAGATTAAGGTAATCGAACTGGTAATCAGCGATATTATCTTGCGTTCCCGAAGAAGTATAGATAACACCCTTTGAATTAACGAAGGCGAACTTGTCAAGATCGTAAAGCTGGCGCATACGAGCCTGATAAACCCGTAGATGCTCCGCGTCGCTTCTGTCCTCATCGGTCATAAGCTCTACGGCTACATTGATGTCATTGATGTTCCTTTGCAAGTTGGCAGCTACGACGCGCTCCCTGCGGCCCGCAAGCTCATCAAGGTAGAATGAGCTTACCGAGTGAACGGCGTTGTCGGTATCTTCGCGCGCACTTTGCCCCATCCAAATGGTGCCAAGTACCAAGATGATCGCCACTATCACACCGCCAAAAATGGCAACCTGCGTCGACTTGTTCGTTTTTAGCTCACCCATGTCAGACAACCTCTTTTGGAACAGCAGCCATGCCCATCTAGGACCCGAATAGACCTTGTAACCATGATATACTATCCTCGTGCACAACGGGACCTACGCCCTTTGTGCAACAAGTGCCACCATCGGCAATAATCACTCCATTTGCAATGGCATCAAAGGACCGCACACATGCAACTGTCATTCGAAGAACAGGGCTCGCTTTTCGACGGCCACGTTGAGGCCGCGCAACCGCTTGCCGCGCGCATGAGGCCCCAAACGCTCGATGAGGTTGCCGGCCAGCAGCACCTTATTGGCCCCAACAAGGTGCTGCGCCGCATGATTGAGGCCGACCAAATTCCTTCCATGATCTTTTGGGGACCCCCTGGTGTGGGCAAAACCACCTTGGCACGCGTAATCGCCGCCCAAACACAGGCGTCATTCATCGATTTTTCCGCCGTCACCAGCGGCATCAAAGAAATTCGCGAGGTAATGAAGCGGGCTGATGCACAAAGCCGCACCGGCGGGCGCACTATCGTTTTCATCGACGAAATCCATCGCTTCAACAAAGCGCAACAAGACGCGTTTCTGCCCTTCGTTGAAAAAGGCGCCATAACGCTTATTGGCGCAACAACGGAAAACCCCTCGTTCGAGGTTAACGGGGCTTTGCTGTCGCGCTGCAAGGTGTTCGTTTTGAAGGCGCTCACCGAAAACGACCTCATGAGCCTTATGAAGCGAGCACTTAGCGATCCACGCGGATTCGGGCGACAAACCATCGTCATCGACGACGAGCTTTTGCGCGCCATAGCCACCTTTAGCAACGGCGATGCGCGCAGTGCGCTTTCGACGCTTGAAATGGTGGTTATAAACGGTGAAGAAGCGGATGGCAAAACAACCGTGACGCCCGAAATCGTGGAGCAGTGCACCTCGAAAAAGAGCCTGCTGTACGACAAAGCCGGTGAAGAGCATTACAACATCATCTCGGCACTGCACAAATCGATGCGCAATTCGGATCCCGACGCCGCTATCTACTGGCTTGCGCGCATGCTTGAAGCTGGCGAAGACCCGCTTTACATCGCGCGGCGCGTTACGCGTTTCGCCGCAGAAGACATAGGGCTTGCCGATACGAACGCGCTTAACGTTACCGTGAACGCTTTTCATGCATGCCACTTCATCGGCATGCCCGAGTGCACGGTCCATTTGGCCGAAGCCGTTGTGTACTGCTCGTTAGCCCCCAAATCGAACAGCGTCTACCGCGCTTACAACAAAGCACGCAAAGACGCCCTGGAAACCATTGCTGAGCCGGTCCCGCTGGTGATTCGCAACGCCCCAACCCGTTTGATGAAAGACCTTGAGTACGGCAAAGGTTATCGCTATGCTCACGACGAACAGGACAAGGTCGCGTTTTCCATGCAGTGTTTGCCCGACGCCCTTCAAGGCACGACGTATTACAGCCCCACCGAAGAGGGCCGCGAGAGCGCTTTCAAGCAGCGGCTTCAATGGCTGAACGAACAGCGCGCCATAGCACGGAAAAACAACCGCAACCAGCGCTAACGCCCGCAATTTGCAGACGTCCGCCCGCAAAGGATTCCCTATCGGTCTCTAGCACCCTCATTCCGCTACGATGGGCCGGTATGGGCCCGGTTGCGCCTTTGCGCGCGTCAAAACCCGTTTTACGACGATTCGTTTTCGGACAAATCGCTTGGTGCGCGCTTGCCCGCCATCGAAACAACGAAGATGGTTGCCACCATCAAAACAAGACCGACCCAATCATACAAGCTGAACACGGTATTCGTGATAAGCGCGGAGAACACCGTCGCGCTCACCGGCTCTATTGCACCAAGCTGGCTTCCCTGCACGGCCCCTACGATGGAAATGCCGTTTAGGAACAGGAAGTACGCACCAAACGTACCGAACACCACAATGATGGCAAAAACAACGAATCCCATGGCGTCCAGTTGCGGCACCAGCGCGCTTCCGCACGGATTACCTGCCGAAGCCAAGGCATCTATCTGCGGAAACAGAAACGCCAAACCCCAGAGCAAGGTTGCCACAACGCCGCCGATGAGCATGCCCGACCCCACTACCACAAAGCTTCCCCAACGCGGGTACAACGATTGGGGCAGCATCGAGTAGCCTACAGCGGCAAACGCACTCAAAAGACCCCAGAGCAAACCAGCTACGGGAAGGTTCAGCGCACCAACGTCGCCTTGCGTGGCAATAACAATCACCGCCACCGTCGCAAGCAAAACTCCCACCAGCTCTGCAACATGGGGCTTTCTTCGCGCAAGCACGCATGTCACCAACGCTATCATCGCAATGCTCGTGCACTGAAGCACTGTCGCGGTTCCCGCATTGGTGTAACCAATGGTTATCACGTAGGTAACCTGACTTGCAAACAGGCCGAACACGCCGAAAAGAACCAGGCGACACCGCGCACGCCTCCTTTTTAGGATATCGCGCAGCGCCCATCGATAGCGAATCAAAATGATGACGAGGAACAAAGCTCCCGATCCCACCATGCGCACGACGGTGATGAACAAACTTGATAGGGCATAGTTTGCAAGAAGGTATTGCGCGCACGTCCCGGATAGTCCCCACAAGCAGGCACCCACAAGCGTCGAGAGAATGCCCATCGTGCGGCTCTTTGTCGCAAGAACGTCCCCCATCGCCTAATCAGTATCCTTATCGCGCACACCGAACACAATAACCAGGGCAACCATACCCAGCAGCACCGCCGTTCCCGCAAACGCCACGTGGTAGCCCGCCAAGGTAGCCGCCGCAGACGTGTTCGACAGCGCGAAGGCCGGTCCAAATGCCGTAAGGCTCACAATACCAGCCGTGCCAAACGATGCACCAACTTGCATGAGCGTGCTCATCACGGCGTTGCCGTGCTGGATTACCTCGTTGGGCAGCGAATTGATACCCCAAGTATTAGTGGGCGTGGAAACGCATTGCCATCCGATTGTTTCAATGAAGTAGATGCCCGCGACAACAACCACCCACGCATCTGCCGCGCAAAAGCACAAAGCAATAGCCGCGCCTTCAAGAAGCGCCGCACCCACAAGTGCGATTGCCCGCACGCCAAACTTGTCGAAAACGCGGCCCGCGACAACTCCCGTTACCGCGCCCGCCAGCGCCGCTGGCGCCATGACCAAACCCGTCATTGTTGGCGTTTGCCCCAACGAGTTCTGCAAGAACAGCGGCAGCAGCACATCAATGGCAATGAGCGCCGCTTCAAGCAGGCAGCACACGATGATGGCGTTGCGGAACCGGCGCGTTCTAAGCGTTTCGACGCGCAGCATGGGCACCGCAAGCTTACCCTGCCGTTTCACGAATACGCCAAGCAAAACAATGCCTGCAACCATCATCACAAGCGACAGCCAAGGCGTATCGCTTGACGTGCAGGTGGACAAACCGTACAGCAAGCCGAACATTCCCAGCGAGGACAAAACAATCGAGGCAACATCGAATGTTGTACGCTCGAAACCCTCCCTATTGCGCAGCAAAGCGAGTGTGAGCACAATTACCACCACGCTGATTGCCGCCACAATAAAGAACAACGAACGCCATCCCAGCAAATCGATAAGAGCGCCGGAAGCGGGTGGCCCAATAGCGGGTGCAAAACTGATGACAACGCCCACAATTCCCATGATGACCCCGCGGTTTTCCTTGGGAGCCATAAGCAGCAAAAGCGTCCACACCATGGGCATGGCAACACCGGTTGCCGAAGCTTGGATAACGCGCGCCACAATGAGCAGATCGAAGGTGGGGGCAACACCGGCCAGCAAAGAGCCCACCGTAAACAGCACAAATGCTCCGCAGAACAGCTTGCGCACCGAGAAGCGCCCCAGTAAAAACGCGTTGAGGGGAATAATGATGGCCTCAACCATGGCGTACACCGAGGTAAGCCACTGGACCGTGGTTTCGCTTACCTGCATTTCATGCATGATCACCGGAAGGGCGGGAGCCAAAAGCGTGTAATTGAGCACGACTAAAAGACAGCCTGCCAACAGCACGCCCGCCTGAACGATGTCACCTTTTTGCAGTCCCAAACCCATAGTTCGCATATGTTAGCACAGCGCCGCGAAAGCACAACGCCCGTCCAGAAGAAGCATAATCAACCAAATAGAACAGGGGAAATTCGCGCTTTTGCCCATAACAAAGCGCGCGACCACTTAGGCGGTCGCGCGCTCGCACGTCATTACCCGTTGCAAGGCAATTAATGTACGCTGCAGGACAAACACGGATCGTAGGCGCGCACCAGCTTCTCTATTTCGCCGCGAATCTCATCGGGCGCGGCACCTGTTTCAACCAGATTCTGAGCAAGCAGGCGCATATCCGCTTCAAGGTTGGCAACGTTTTGAGCCGTCGGCGTTATGATTGACGCCCGCACAACGCGACCCGCATCGTCAAGCTCAAGCTCATGGAACAGCGCACCGCGCGGCGCCTCGGTGAACCCGCACCCGCGTCCCGCACGTGGCACAACCTCAACCGGCACAGACGTTCCCTCGAACTCATCGTCGGCCAACCTTCGGCACAGCTCCGCGCAACGCTCAAGGGCATCTATGAGCTCAACCGCCTGGGCAACGTTATTGGAAAACGGGTTCAGCTCGGGCGGGCGCAAACCAGCCTTCGCAGCGGCAACCTTCGCCGTCCTGCTCAGGTTGTTCCACGATGCGTTGATGCGCGCCAACGCCGCGGTCATGTAAGGAGACTTGGTTTTCGCAACCCGCGCCAACAATGCCGCAGAATGGTCAACCGCGTACTCCTCGATATTGCTCTGCACGTCATCCGCATCAAAATCGATGCCCGCATGGACGAATCGCGCCGTGCGCGCGCCTTGGACGGGATAGCTGCCCGACTCAACCATCGCCAGGAAGTCACCTGCGGTAGCTATGTCGGGCGTGCGGAACGAATTGAACAGATCAACCGTCGCTATCGCAAACTCAAGCGCTTCGTCCATCCGTTCGGCAAGATCAAGGTATTCGGCGGGGGTCATCTCGTGCGTGAATCCGCCCACCACCGCAGTAATGGGATGGATGGAGCGCCCGCCAACCTTTGTGCACAGCTCATTGCCCAGCGCCTTCAAGCCCAACGCCTTATCGAAAAGCACCGGATCGGTTGAAGCGGTGGGGAAAATACTGTCCTGGTTCAAAAAGTCAGGTGCAGCCAATACGAACAGATGGGTGGCGTGATTTTGCAAATACGAGCCGTACACCAAAAGCTCTCGAAGGGCTTTCGTGCGATCGCTCACCTCAATACCGAAGATATGCTCGATGGCAAGAAGGTCGGTAACAACGTGGCTGGCAGAGCAAATACCGCAGATACGGGAGGCAATATACGAAACTTCGGTGTAACTGCGTCCCAAAACCATGCTCTCGAACAAACGAGCCGGCTCAACCACGTTCATCTCAACAGTTTTCACTTGCTCGTCTTCTATAACCACGTGAATATTGCCATGGCCCTCGATACGCGCAAGGTGATCAACTTTGATTGTCGCATTGCTCATGGCTTACTCCTTTGCCGCCTGCGCCTGCACAAGGCCAACCTCATTGAACATTTCGAGCGCCTTATCGAACGCGGCAACATCCACGCCGTATTTCCGACACGCCTCCCGTGCCGACTCAAGATTGGAGTCAGGCGACAAACCGCCGCAACCGAAGCAGGGACGGCCCAAATTCACGCAGCGCGCACCGCAATCTGCGCGCGTCACCAAGCCCAAGCACAGCTGGCCCTTTGCGAAAAAGCACTCGCTTTCGTTTCGCTTGCATTCACCGCACATGGTTCGGCAAGGCAGCGATTTGTTCGATCCGTACAGCGCACGCTGCAAAATGTCGATGAAGTTGAACGGATCGATAGGACAGCAGCGCACCTCGTAGTCGACATCGATGCACGATGACACCGCACGGGGCTGTATCAGCGTTCCGCACGCACGGGGAAGCACTTGGTACACGTCTTCGGTTCGCTCCATCAAGTTGCTTTGCGCCATCCCGGGGATGCCCGCGGTGGTCGCACACGCGCCAATGGCAATTACCACCTTCGCGCGCTCGCGCACCGTGCGCACGGTTTCCAGGGACTCTTCGGTGGTGACAGCGCCTTCGATAATTGCCACATCGTAGTCGTCGGGCAACGGCGCGGAAGAAGTGAGCTGCCAGTAGCGCAAATCTATCTGGCCCAGCACTTCCATAAGATGGGCTTCCGCATTTGTTATCTGCAACTGGCAACCAAAGCAGCTGGCAAGACCAACAACCATCACGCGCGGCGGTGCCACCGGCTCGCCGGCAATATAAATCTCGCTCATATCACATCGACCCCTGGATGTTCTTTGCTTCCCAATAGTTGAAAACAGGCCCGTCGACGCACACGTACTGATGACCAATTTGGCAGTGGCCGCACTTGCCCATACCGCATTTCATGCGACGCTCAAAGTCAAGATAGATATGGTCGTAACTGATATTTTTGTTGCGCATTTCGGCAACCACGAAACGATACATCACCGGAGGTCCGCATACCGCGCCGTAGGTGTTATCGGGGTTGATATCAAGCGCCTTCATAGGTTCGGTAACCACGCCCACCGGTCCATCCCATGTGTCGTCCCCGTGATCGACCGTCAGATGCAAGTCAAAATCGGTGCGATGGCGCCACATCTCGAACTGGCTGCGGAACATGATGTCGCGCGGCGTGCGCGAGCCGTACACGATGGTGACCTTGCCGAAATCGGCGCGCTCATCGTGAATGTAGTTGATAAGCGAGCGCACGGGCGCGATGCCCAAACCGCCCGCCACGATGAGGATATCGTTTCCGCGCAGCGTATCAACGGGGAAACCGCGGCCGAACGGACCGCGCAGGCCAACGATGTCGCCGCACTGCATGGAATGCAATTTCGACGTTACCGCACCCGCACGACGAATGCACAGCTCAACGAACCCGTGCTTTGTGGGCGAGCTGGTGATAGAGATGGGAACCTCGCCAACGCCGAACACCGAAAGCTCAACAAATTGCCCCGGCGTGTGGCTGAACGCTTCGCGTACGCGCTCGTCAACCAGACGCAGCTCGAAAAGCTTCTCGTTTTCCGTGAGTTCGGTGATGGAGGTAATGCGTGCCGGCCAGGGACGATACGCGTTTTGCGCAATCATTTCCGCACCCGTCAAAACTTTGGGCGCGCTTGATAGAGAGGGAACGGAAATGGTATCGACATGTTTGCTATTCGGCATCTTCGTTTCCCTTCTGCTCGAAGAACTTGAGCACCTCGATGGGATTGATGTTTGCCTTGCAGGCGGCAACGCAGCGGCCGCATCCAACGCACAGCATGCGGTCGTGGTTGACAAAGAAGCCGTTGAGCTTGTGGTACATACGATGGCGCACGCGTTCGCGACCGCCCTCGCGGAAATTGTAGCCACCGGTGACTTTGGCGAAGTCGGGATTGGTGCACGCGTCCCACACGCGCACGCGCTTGCCCTGCTGCCCATTGGGTTCAAGCTCGTCGAAAATGTCGAAGCAGAAGCACGTGGGGCACACCGCAGAGCACGCGGTGCACGACAGGCACCTACCACCCAGCTCATCCCAGAATTCGTCTTTATGGAACGCATCCATGAGCATTGCGATATCTTGGATTTTGGGGATATCGGGATTGAAGGCCGCTTGGCGAGCGCGCGTCGCGTGACGAAACTCGATGCGATCTTCGTCCGTGGCCTCACGAGGATCGCAAGCCGACTCCAAAATATTGGCCGCTGTGACGCTTGATATGCTTACCAGGTACTTTTCGCCCCGCTCGCCAATACGCTGGAGGAACAGGTCGTAGCCGAACTGAGCTTCGTCGGCGCCCAACAAGTTGCAGAAGCACGAATCGGTGGGCATGCAGCTAACACCTACGACCAGCGTTTTTGCCCGTCGGGCGCAGTAATACGGATCGGGGTAATCACCGTCGCGGTAAACCAAATCAAGACGGTTGATCGCATTGATGTCGCATGCATGGACGCCAAAGATAACACGCGGAACGATGGCCTCTTCGTAATCGGTGACCATATTGGTTCGCGCATCAAACGTCATGAGCGTTTCTTTGGGTGGGAGAAGGTACTTCTTGATAGATGTACGCGTGGTTGGGTAATCAAGCGCAACATCTTCGGGCGTTTCGATGACGTCGAACACATAGCCATCACCGCGAGCAACCGGCGCGACAACTTCATAGGACTCCATAAACGCGTCGATCAATGAGGAGAGCTCCCGCGCATCTATAACTCGATAGAGCATGGCACTTCTTCTTTCTCGTCTTGCCCGCATCATGCACCTGCGCGCACAAAGCGAGCCTTCGCTTTCCCTCACAAGCGAAATGCACATCACTTAAATTATGACATTTAATAGCGGAGAAAAAAAGCGATGGCAGGTCGCTCAGACCCACCATCGCTTTTGAAAATATGCCGCAAAACGTGCGGTAATGCGCAGTTGGCTTAGCCGAAGAAGATGGAAATCTCGCGCTCGGCAGACTCGGGAGAGTCGGAACCATGAATGACGTTTTCGTCCATGATGAGGCCGAAATCGCCACGGATGGTGCCAGGAGCAGCCTCAGCAGGATTGGTTGCGCCCATGAGCTTGCGCACCTTGGCAACAGCACCTTCGCCGGATACTACCATCTTGACCACGGGGCCAGAGGTGATGTAGGTGATGAGGCCCTCATAGAACGGCTTGCCCTCATGCTCAGCATAGTTAGCCTTAGCCTGCTCGGGGGTAACCATCTCAAGCTTCATCTGCTCGATGGTAAGCCCAGCACGCTCGAAACGGTTCACGATCTCGCCAATGTGGCCGTTGCGAACGCCGTCGGGCTTGATCATGGTGTAGGTCTTCTGAATTGCCATGTTCGAAAATCCTTTCGTCTTCTCATTTCTCACTAACGCCCCGCAACAAGCGGGGCGCTGGTAACCAAATTAAACACGCCTGAAAGCAATCGGGCACCTATGCTGCCCGAACGTGCGGCAACGTACTAGTTTTTGCTCGCAAAGTACAACTCGATGTCGGATATCTTCCACGATATGCCATCGCGCACCAAGGACACCTTGTATTGGACGGTACCGCCCTGCGCCGTGGTGACGGTTACATAGGCCGTTGAGTTGGTCATGGTTTTGTCGACGCCGTCGATGGTTGCGCGAGCGCCCTGCGGAATGAGCGCCGTCATGCCCGCAATGCTTTCGGCATCAAGGCTTGATGCGAAATTACCAGAGGCTTGCGCCGGGTTCGTGAAAACCTGCTCAACAACGGTTTCCTGTTGCGGGTAACCGTAGCCCTGCCAATACAGGAACACGCCGGCACCGGCAGCAAGAACTAAAATAAGGATGATGGCGACCAAAATTTTAAGGCCCACGCTCCTGCGCTTGCGATCCTTCTTCGCGATATCGCGCGACCAGCGCTCAAGCTCTTCATCGGTGGAATTGAAGAAATGTTCATCGCTTTCGGCTTGAGTTTGCTCATCGCCGTACACGTCCGCATAGTAGTACGCCTCGTCTTCGGGAAGCTCATCCACCACATCAACAGCAGGGAATGCTCCGGAAGGCTCGGTTGTTACCACATCGAGGCCCGAAGTGTCGGCCGATACCGGCGGCAATGCCTGCGTTTTATCGCCCGCACCCTGCGAGACAACGGCAATGGCGCGCTGGTAATCGACGCTGGCCGAAGCGGAAAGATAATACGTTTTATCGGCAATGGCGCGCTCGAACGCGTCGACCGCCTTTTGCATTTGGCCGCTTGCAACATACGCCTGTCCCAAGCTTGCGTACATTTTGTTGCGGACCTCGGGCTGCATGTCGAATTGCAGCGCGCTTTCGTACGAGGCAACCGCATCTCCCGGACGATCGAGAGCCATGAAGCACACGCCCAAGTTCAAAAGAGCCTTCGTGGGATCGGGGTTTGCCTCGTCAAGCGCCGCTTCACGGAACGACACACCTGCTTCCGCAGACTTCCCCATCTTCATGAGGGCGTTGCCCATGGCCATGTGCGCTTTGTACGGGGTTGCGTACGTGCGATCGGAAACCGCGATTTCGAAATGCTTGATTGCCGAATCGTAATCGCGCAAGGCCGCATAGGACATGCCAAGGTTGTAATTGACGGTGCCGCAGGCATCGTAGGCGGTATCCG